>JACOWS010000007.1 GCA_016176685.1 Patescibacteria group bacterium
GGTATTCTGCAGAATACCAGAGTACGTGTCGTAGAAAGTTCGAAGCGGAAGACGCCGCTGCAGCTTGAGCGTTGTGTAAAGGGTGTGGCTAACCACTATCGAATCTCAATCCTCTTTCTTCTTGCAGAACATAGTGGCATGACTCTTGATCAAATAGTACAGAAATTGGATGGGAACGAAAAGACTTTCTCCGAGCACACACGTAAACTCCAACAGGCAGGACTCATTATGAAAAAGTATAGAGGAACATCCGTCGAGCACTCTCTTTGTTCATATGGAAAGCTATTCTACAACTTTCTCACTTCTCTCTAAACTCTACTATTCTGCAGAATTAGAGAATAAGCACTCAGTAAAAAGCAGGAGGCTGTGAATCTTTTTCTTAACACCGTCGCTGCTTTCGCCATCATTACCACAGCACTTTTTATCATCCTCTTTGTGGCGGGATAAGCGGTAGCGCATACCCTCGTCTGCTATACTGAGTAGATGCACGGCAGAACACTGCGCTTGTTTGGTGTGGCTTTTGTGTTTGGGCTTTCAATATCCTTCGGGGGGCTCTTGGCATACGCGCAGAGTGCGGTGCAATTGACCGACACGCGGCGTGCCGAACTGCAGGCCCAACTCGACCAGATAAACGCACAGATAGAAGTACAGAAGCAAATCTTAAGCGGCAAACAAAGCGAACGTGTTTCCTTGGAGCGCGACATCTCAATTTTGGATGCGCAAATAACCAAAGCAAAACTTGCCATTAAAGCGCGCGATCTCACTATCCAAGGTCTTACCTCTGACATACAAAACAAAGAGGACACTATTTTTGGCCTCAATTCTAAACTCAACGCCGAGCTGGAATCAATGTCCGCACTGATGCGGCAAAAAAATCAGCTCGACACGACGCCGCTTGCACTGGCGGTCCTCTCTTCCCAGAGCTTGTCTGACTTTTTTTCCGACCTCGACACCTTTGACTCTATAAACGAAGCAATGCAGGCGTCGTTTATAGAAATCCGCGACACCAAGGAGGTAACCCAAGCGCAAAAAGACGATCTGGAAGACAAGCGTGAGGAAGAAACACAATTACGGCAAGTACAACAGTTACAGCAACGCCAGCTCCAGGCACAAGAAGCCGAAAAGAACAGAATCTTGAAAGAAACAAAGGGTCAGGAAAAGGCCTACCAAGAGCTTATTGCCGACAACCAAAAAACTGCCGCGCAGATCCGTTCTGCATTGTTTGAACTCTCCGGCTCCGCGGCTATCCCTTTTGGGAAGGCTTTGGAGTACGCGCTCCTTGCCGAAAAACAGACCGGTATACGCCCTGCCTTTTTACTCGGTATCATTGCTGAAGAAAGCAACTTGGGCGAAAATGTCGGCACCGGTTCCTGGCAGGTTGACATGCATAAAACAAGAGATGCCCCCATTTTTGAAAAAATCGCCGCTAGTTTAGGGCTAAACCCCAACACTCTGCCGGTGTCCAAAAAGCCTTGGTATGGCTGGGGCGGCGCCATGGGGCCCGCGCAATTTATCCCTTCCACATGGGCATTGTATGCGGGGTACCCAAAACCCTCTTACAATTACGATGCGTCCAAGGACCGGGTGGGTGCACTCACTGGCAGCCACCCGCCGAGCCCCTGGGACCCCAAAGACGCTTTTATGGCTTCTGCTCTGTACTTGACCGACTCCGGCGCGGCAAAAAAAACGGGGCGCGACGAGTTTATCGCCGCGATGTGTTACCTGGCCGGTTGCGGCAACGCCAGCAAAAAGAGTCTGCAGTTTTACGGCGACCAGGTGCTGTGCCTTGAACTAAAATACCAAGGGGATATAGACATAATCATGGGTACTCATGATGCCGCCTCTATGCGCGCGGACACGCTCTACTACGGACAGTGTTAGGAGCTTGTAAAGACACTTTTTTGTGCTATATTTGTATGTATGAAAGCAGAGACGCACCCGACCTACTTTCCAAAGGCAAAAGTGACCTGCGCCTGCGGTAATACTTTTGCCGTCGGCTCTACGAGCGAAAAAATAGAGGTGGAAATTTGTTCCAGCTGCCACCCATTTTACACCGGCAACGAAAAGGTCCTTGACGCCGCCGGCCGCGTTGAGAAGTTTAGGGCGCGCAAAGCCGCCGCCACTACCAAGCAGGCAAGCAAAAAGAAAGCCAAGTAGATGGACCTCGGGCGCTACAAAGACAATCCAAGGACCGCGTATCTTGCCGCGGCTCTTGAGCATATACAAAACGAAAATGACCGCGCAATGCTCATTGCGCAGATGGACGAAATTTTGCAGAAGGAAAACGCCGATGAAGAAGGCATGCCAAACGAAGTGGTGCTCGAAGTCCGTGCCGGGGTGGGCGGGCAAGAGGCGGCGTTGTTTGCCGCGCAACTCGCGGGTATGTACTCCGCGTATGCCACAAAAGAGGGATGGGCGGTGCGCGGGCTGTATGAATCCAAGTCAGAACTCGGAGGCTATAAAGAGGCCGCATTTGAAATACGCGGTAAGGGCGCATACGAGCGCCTCCGGTTTGAAACCGGCGTGCACCGAGTGCAACGCGTCCCTGCCACGGAAAAGTCCGGCCGCATACACACCTCGACCGCTTCGGTTGCCATTTTACCGATTCGCAAAAAGCACGCGATAACAATCAACCCGGGCGACATCGACATGGAGTTTTCTCGCGCGGGAGGCGCCGGCGGGCAAAACGTCAACAAGGTCGAAACGGCCGTGCGGTTAGTACACCGACCAACCGGTCTTGACGCGCGCTCGCAGTCCGAACGCAGCCAATCCGCCAACCGCGAGCTTGCCATGACGGTACTTATGGCAAAATTGGAGGCCCTGCAAGAAGAAGGAGATGCAAAAAAACACGCGCAAACACGCAAAGACCAAATAGGCACCGGCGACCGCTCGGAGAAAATCCGCACCTACAACAATCTCCAAGACCGCGTCACCGACCACCGTATCAAAGACTCGTGGCACAACATACCCAGTATTTTTGCAGGCAACATTGCCCCTCTGCTCGACGCACTCGCGGAGGCGGATGCCGCCAAAAAGGGCGTTGCAGAGGCCTAACATATGTGCTACCGTGATGCACATTACTATGGAGAAACATCAGCTTATAGATAAACTGTTTTCAGTTGGAGCCCACTTCGGCTACTCGCCATCGCGCCGGCACCCGTCGTTGAAGTCTTTTATCTTTGGTTCCAAGGGCGGCACCGAGCTGTTTGACCTGGAAAAAACAGCCGAGTCTTTGACCGAGGCGCTTGCCTTTGTGCAAAAACTCGCCAGTGAGCGCAAGGTTATGCTGTTTGTAGGCGGCAAAGCAGAGGCACGTGGCGCGATAAAACGCATCGCCGAGCGCTTAAACCAGCCGTATGTAGCCAGCAGATGGATAGGCGGGAGCCTCACCAATTTTTCTGAAATCCGCAAGCGGCTCGCACACCTCGCCGACCTGACCGAAAAGCGCGAGAAGGGAGAGCTCGCCAAATTTACCAAACGCGAGCGTCTGCTTATTGACCGAGAAATAGTAGATCTCGAGGCAATGTTTGGCGGCCTACGTGGTATGCAAAAAATACCAGACGCTATGATTATAGTCGACACGCGCCACGAGCGGGGAGCAACGGAGGAGGCAAAACTTCTCCAGGTGCCGGTGGTCGCGCTTATGAACTCCGACTGCGACCGCGCCGGAGTCGCATTCCCAATCCCCGTTAACGACGCGTCTATTGCCAGCATCAATTTAATACTCGACGAAATCGCCAAAACATACGAAGCTCATTTAGCTCCCGCGGTTGCTCCAACCTCGGCTCCCGCAGAAGCGGAGCCCGCGACACTCTAGTTCTATACTATGGGTATATCAGCAGACACTGTGAAAGCACTGCGCGAAAGGACCGGCGTCTCGGTTATGGCGTGCAAGAAAGCGCTCGAAGAGGCTGGCGGCGACATAGGGAAAGCCACCGCGCTATTGGCGGAGCAAAGCGCGCTTATAGTAGAGAAAAAGCAGGGCCGCGCGCTTGGTGCCGGCACCGTCGCCGCCTACATACACAACAACGCGCAAGTGGGTGCCCTGGTGCTCCTCTCGTGCGAGACCGACTTTGTTTCTAAAAACGAGGCGTTTACCGCGCTTGCCTACGACATAGCCATGCATGCCGCCGCGATGCGCTCGGCAAGCATTGAAGTGCTTATGGCAGAGCCATACATAAAAAATACCGCACAAACAGTTGGCGAACGCATTGCCGCCGAAGTGCAAAAGTTCGGCGAGCGCATCGAGGTAAGCAACTTCAGCGTTTTTTCGGTACGCTAGATAAAGAGGTATACTATACCGTGTCATGGCCGGCGTATTTTCAATCACCCTGGGCACCTCTATAGTAGGAATGGCTCTACTGCTTATCCTTAAGCACTTGGAGCTTAAAACCGGGCGAGTGTTGCTTGGGAGCGCGCGCCCGGCAGTAGGGCGCTTCTTTAACGCGGGGCTGGTGTGGCTGGAGTATATTTTGCCGGCGTTATTGCGCCAAGCACTTTTTAGAGCGGGGCGTGCCCTTAGGACTTGGGTGCGCGAGGTCATTGCACGCGGTATAGTGTTCTTTGAGAGGATTCTCGAGGCGGTACTTTTTACCGTGCGTGAAAAGACTCGCGCTCCCAAGGGCGCCGGAGAGGTCTCGGCGTTTTTACGAGAAGTGGCAGACCACAAAAAGAAGCTCCTCAAACGCGC
>JACOWS010000003.1 GCA_016176685.1 Patescibacteria group bacterium
AGTTACGCATTGGAGCAAGTGGAGCTCCAGTACAACTTCTTGACCTTCGGGGAACTGCAGGGACTGACGGTATCCGCTTCCCCGACGGGACGGTGCAGAAAACCGCAGCTAAAGACTTGGTAGTTGGCAGTGGAATTTCTTCCTTTATCAATGATGTGGGCACTATAAAATATAACCTTAGCGGCTATGTGTTGGTACCGCATGACTTCGGTACAGACTGGTCGGTTATTATTCTTTCTGGTTTTTTGAATTTAAGTGACGATTCGACTGCGGGTGGCTTTATTTATAAAAAACAAAATGGTGATAAAATTGCTCGAATTTTTGTTGGCTCCAATTTTAGAAGTTTTGAAGTAACCACCTGGCAATCATACGATTACAACTGTGTTAAGCAAGGTAGTACAGATTTCGTATGTGTGTATTTAGACACTTCGGGCAACTTATTATTCCGTATTCAAGACGACCGTGTGATGTATCACTACATCGAGTTTTGGTAGTCTTGATATAAGCATTAACAGCATTATGCCCACCATCCGCACCTACCTCGCCCAGCTTGTTATACTCTCCGCGGCGCTCACCCTGGCCTTGGGCGCCAACTATCTCTATGCGTGGACCGCCGCTCGGGGAACTGCAGGGACTGACGGTATCCGCTTCCCCGACGGGACGGTGCAGACAGTTGCGTATAATCCAGCAAATCCAAATGTAGTATTTCCGCAAACGGTTACCTTTGAGTGTTTTATGATAGCCAGCAGCGCGGGTTGTACAGGTATTGCTTATTGTCCTGCTGGGTCCAAAATCACCGGGCTGAAAGCCGTTACTAAAAACAGTTTTGGTTTTGTAACAAGCTCTAACTACAGCGCTGGAGCTTGGAACACCCTTACCTGGGCAGATGCACCAGACGGAAACGGCTATGCCGCAGTTAGTGCCATCCCTAGTATGTACCAATTAAACACTGGCGGGTCCAATAAACCCGACATGTATGTTGTTTATAAAGGAGTAGTCACAAGAGATATTTCATCCGCAATCGGCTACCCCTCACTCTACTACAACTGCCACGGGAACGATGGCGGCGGCGACGGTGAGTGTCATATTAGGGGAGAAATTGTGTGCAATATATGAGACATAGTATCCAACAACGACGCAGATCTCTCCCGCGTCGGGTATGCGAAAATATAGATTATAAAAATTAGTATTAGTATAGTTATTTAATGTATGGCAAATTTTGACAGGGCTAAGCCGCACATGAACGTCGGCACCATTGGGCACGTCGACCACGGCAAGACCACCTTGACCGCGGGCATCCTCAACGTGCTCAACATGGCGGGAGAGGGCTATGGCGCACGCGTGGAGGGAGTAGACAAGATAGACAATGCGCCGGAGGAGAAGGCGCGCGGTATTACCATCGCGCTTCACCACTCCGAGTACTGGACGCCCGAGCGCCACTATGCGCACATAGACGCGCCCGGCCACGCCGACTACATAAAGAATATGATTACCGGCGCCGCACAGATGGACGGCGCGATTTTGGTCGTCGCCGCAACCGACGGGGTGATGCCGCAGACCCGCGAGCACATACTCCTTGCAAAACAGGTGGGCGTGCCTAAGATAGTCGCTTTCCTCAACAAGGTAGATATGGTAGACGATGCCGAGCTGGTTGACCTTGTCGAGGCCGAGGTAACAGAGCTTTTGGGGAAGCACGGCTACACCAACTCGCCGGTTATCCGCGGCTCGGGGCTCAAGGCCTTGGAGGCAAAAGATATCAAAGACGAGTACGCGCAAAAAGTGTTGGAGTTGGTAAAAACTTTGGACTCCTACATCCCCATGCCACAGCGCGAGGTGGACAAACCGTTCCTTATGCCGGTTGAGGACATCTTCTCTATCGAGGGCCGCGGCACCGTGGTAACCGGCCGCATCGAGCGCGGCAAAGTTAAGGTAGGCGAGGAAATAGAAATTGTAGGCCTACAGCCGACTGCAAAAACCACCGTCACCGGTATCGAAATGTTTAACAAGCAGCTGGACGAGGGGCTCGCGGGCGACAACGCAGGCATCCTCTTGCGCGGCACCAAAAAAGAAGACATTCATCGCGGTCAAGTCTTGTCTAAGCCCGGCTCGGTGACCCCGCATACCGAGTTTGAGTCGGAAGTATACATCCTTACCAAGGATGAGGGCGGGCGACACACGCCGTTCTTCACCGGATACAAGCCGCAATTTTATGTCCGCACCACCGATGTCACCGGCGAGGTCACGCTCCCCCAGGGGACCGAGATGGTTATGCCGGGCGATACTATCACCTTTAAGGTCAAGCTCGTAGCGCCGGTGGCGCTTGAGGACCAGACCCGTTTTGCGGTCCGCGAGGGCGGCAAAACAGTGGGTGCCGGCGTGGTCACGAAGATAATAGCGTAATGGCTGAAGTTACTAGTAAAGAAAAAAAGGCCGCTCCACGCTCTGCCTCGCGGCAAGGCGGGCGCGCCAAAAAAAGTGCGGCTGCGGCCGTAGTGGTACAGCGCTTGCGCATCAAAGTGCGCGCGTACGAGCACAAAGTGCTGGACGCGTCGGTAAAGCAAATACTCGACACCGCACTGCGCTACGATGCAAAAGTGGCGGGCCCCATACCGCTCCCGACCGAAATAAAAAAATATACGGTCAACCGCTCTACCTTTGTGTATAAAAACGCGCGCGAGCAGTTTGAGATGCGGGTGCACAAACGCCTCATAGACATCCTTGACCCTAGTCCAAAAGTCATCGACGCCTTGACCAACCTGTCGCTCCCCTCGGGCGTCACCATTGACGTCAAAATGGCTTAAAAAATTAAGCAACGTAAATTTAATCTCGCAAAAATCAATCCTTGACTAGAAATTTTTAAAAGAGTAATCTGAAAATAGGTTGGTCCTTTCGGGGTAGAGGAACCACAAGTGCTAGAGCTTGTGGACTTTAGGGAGTGGTGGGGTACACAAGTTGCCTTAATCGCGGCTATCCGCACAGGGTACCCGTTTTAGGTTTTGGCTGACTTGAAAATACTCCATATTCTAAAAGGAAAGCTTTTTCTCAGTAAAGGGCAGTTCCGCCACCCTACCAACCTGTTTGCTCCAATGTTGTGGGAGAAATGCAGAGGGCTCGGTGCGACCTTAGTCGCACCGAGCCCTTTATTTGCATATTTTTTATATGCGATATATGTATAATTTAGCTATAGCTTAATTAAAAATATGATCGTATAGTATGGGCGATGGGAAAACTTGAAGAAGAGGTGCGCAAAGAAATACGCCGCACCCGGATTAACTCGGCCATTGTCACCGCCCTTGCAGTAAGCGGCGGTCTTGCTGTTGCTGTTATGGCCCCCAATGTGCTTGGAGTACTTGGCCGTCTTGGTTTTACATCACAGCAAAGACAAAATGTTAAAAAATCCTTCAGTAAGCTGGTCGAACGTGGATATATTTCGGTCGAACACAGCAGAGCCAGACTCACCCCAAAAGGAGAAAAATTTGCCGCGCTTTTGGGCGAAGGGAGACTCGCACCAAAAAAGCCGAAGCGGTGGGATGGTAAATGGCGTGTACTCATTTTTGATATTCCGGAGCGACGTAGGGGAACGCGCGAACAAACCAGAAGAACTCTTTTACATCTTGGTTTTAAACGCCTGCAGGATAGCGTGTGGGTGTATCCCTATGATTGCGAGGACTTAATTACCTTATTTAAAATCGATTTTCGTCTCGGCAAGGACCTGTTATATATGGTGGTAGACAAAATAGAGCTCGACGCATCTCTCAAAAATCATTTTAACTTATAGTATGTATAATTTAGCTATAGCTTATTTATAAATAATGAAGATAGAAAAGGGCCGCACTCACGTGCGGCCCTTTGCGCGGCGAGTCTTCTTGGGCTCGTGAATCTTCTTGAGCTCGTGAATCCGCGCGATGACGTCGTCGAGGCGCCACACGAGGCGTACGCACTTCTTCCGCCACATGAATCCACAGCGATACGTTTCCTCGACCGGCGGGGTCGAATGAAACGCTCGATGTACAAGCCCGAAACTTCCGTCGGAAGCTCGAGAGAGTGGACCGCGTATGAAAGAAGGATTCTCGCAGGATTCAAGCAAAAAGAACTGTTCGATAGTCGCCATGTTCTTTCTCCTTCTAGAACACCTAGTCTCGAATATACCATGAAGTTGCATATTTTTGTGGGTGGGGTATAGTGCCGTGGACTCTACACAGGAGTTGATCCATGTCGGCCCTAGGCCGACCAATAGACAACATGATCAAATTTATCCTCGGCACCAAGGGGCCTATGACCACCGTCTTTACGGAAGACGGCCGCGCCTATGCCGCGACGATAATCAACGCCGCTCCAAACGTCGTCACCCAAATTAAAACTATTGAAAAAGAGGGCTACAATGCCGTGCAGATTGGTGCTGTTGAAACAAAGGAGGGGAGGGTCAACAAAGCGCAACTTGGACACGCCAAGGGCAAGGCGCTCAAACATTTCCGCGAGTTCCGCGCCCGCGATGGCTCTTTGCCCGAAGGCGTTGAGGCTGGCGCCACGGTAGACCTCTCGGTGTTTGCTGTGGGAGACAGGGTAAACGTCTCTGCGGTGTCCAAGGGCAAGGGGTTCCAGGGTGTGGTAAAGCGTCACGGCTTCCACGGCGGGCCGCGCTCCCACGGCCAAAAGCATAGCGAGAGGAGCCCGGGCTCCATCGGCGGCTCCGGCGGCCGCGCGGGAGGCCGTGTTGCCAAAGGCATGCGGATGGCTGGCCGGATGGGTAGCGACCGCACCACGGTGCGCAACCTCTTTGTCTTGCAAGTACTGCCGGAGACAAACGAGCTGGTGCTGGCCGGCGCGGTGCCGGGCCGGCGCGGGACGCTGGTGGAGGTGCGCGGCAGCTCCCAAGGTTCGACCTTGAGGAGTCCTGTTTTAAGGTCGAACCTTTAATCTCACTATGGCTATCACTAAAGAAGAAAAAAAGGTAAAATCTGTAAAAACTCCTCACTCTATGGAGGCGAAGGTCTATTCTATGGAAGGGAAAGAGACGGGGACGGTTACTCTCCCCGAAGAACTTTTTGGCCTCCCGTGGAACGCCGACCTGGTACACCAGGTGGTTACCTCTATGCAGGCCAACGCGCGCAACCCTATTGCGCACGCCAAAACGCGCGGCGAGGTCCGCGGAGGCGGCAAAAAGCCGTGGCAGCAAAAAGGCACCGGTCGCGCGCGGCACGGTTCTACCCGCTCGCCCATTTGGAAGGGTGGCGGGGTGACCCACGGGCCGCGCAAAGACAAGTCTTATGCGAAAAAAATCAACCGCAAACAAAAACAAAAAGCGCTTTTGGTGACGCTTTCGCGCAAGTACAAAGACGGCGAGGTTATTTTTATCGACTCGCTCCCCATTAAGGAGCCAAAAGCAAAGCTTGCAAAGGGATTTATCGTAACCATGGCTGGGCACTACAGCGGCATGGGCAAGGCAAAAAACGCCGCGCTCATTGCCTTGCCGCGCGCCGACCAGGCGGTCATTAAGAGCTTCCGCAACTTTGGCAATGTGTCTTTGGCGGAGGCGCGCAACCTCAACCCGGTGTCTATACTGAGTTCAAAATATTTGCTTGTGGTAGAGCCTGCGGAAGTGTTTAAAACACTGATGGAGAAAAAAGTGGTCCTTCGACCTGCTCAGGATAAGTAAAATATGAAATCTCCTTCGCACATACTCCTTTCTCCCCGCATTACCGAAAAGGGCGCATACCTTTCCGAGCATGGCGCCTACGTGTTTAACGTAAGCTCGCAAGCCAACAAAATGGAGATTGCACAGGCGGTTAAGGCAATTTACAAAGTAGTGCCGCGCAAGGTAACCGTGGCGCGCGTCCCTGGCAAAAACCGTATGACGCGGGGCACCAACCGCACTGGCAAAAGTGCCGGCGGCAAAAAAGCGTATGTCTACCTTAAGGCGGGTGAGAAAATAGAATTGATATAATCCTTCGACCCATGCAAGATACCTTTTAAGAAAAATTTATGAAACAATATCGACCATACACCAAGTCGCGCCGGCATCTCACCGCTATTTCCTATAGGCAGGAGCTGACCGCTGACAAGCCGCACAAAGCGCTCCTCGCGGGAGGCAAGCGTCGTGCGGGCCGCAACTCTGCCGGGCGTATCACCATGCGCCATCAAGGAGGCGGCCACAAGCGGCTTTTGCGCGATGTAGACTTTTCCTACAAAAAGGTGGTCCCCGCCCGCGTCGAAACTATAGAGTACGACCCGCACCGCTCGGGCTTTATAGGCCTCCTGCTCTACCGCGACGGCGAGCGGCGTTATGCGCTCTTGCCGCAGTCGGTTAAGGTGGGCGACGAGATACAGGCGGGGGAGCGGGCGGCCGTGCGCCCCGGCAACCGGATGGCGCTTAAGGACATGCCTATTGGCGCCTTTGTCTACAATGTTGAAATAAAGCCGGGGCAGGGCGGTCGGCTTGGCCGCGCGGCCGGCACACACATAGAGGTGGTGGCGCGCGACCAGGGATATGTCGACCTCAAGATGCCGTCGAGCGAGGTGCGCAAAGTGCTTGAAACCTGCTGGGCAACGATGGGCGAAGTTTCCAACCCGGAAAGCAAGCTGGTGAACATTGGCAAGGCGGGCCGTTCGCGCTGGTTGGGTATCCGCCCCACCGTGCGCGGCACTGCGATGAACCCGGTAGACCACCCCTACGGCGGCGGTGAAGGTCGGCAGGGCAGGGGCCTGCGCCGGGCCAAGAGCAAATGGGGCAAGCCAACCGGGAAGGGCCAAAAGACCCGCACACCAAAAAAATACTCAAACTACCTTATAATTAGCCGCCGTAAAGTAGGCAAAAAGCGCAAACAAACGCTGTAATCATAGAGGCGTCGCCTCTAGGAAAACGCCTCTATGAAAAAAAGAACCCCGGCCGCGCTGCGCGGCCGGGGATGTTTGCTTTTTGTACACGTACTATCCTATAGTGCCAGCAGATTAGTCCGCCAGTCTGTCCGGCTTTTGAGGAGGTTCAGAAATGTCTGCAATAGCAAAGTATGCTAATCCGGAGCTCACAAACCTGCCACTTATCCATCAAGGTAAGACGCGGGACACGTTTCGGGCGCAGTGGTCTAAATATGAAAGGTACCAAAGCGGTCTCTGGAGGTTGATGCTCCCGCGGCTCATTGTGGCGACCAAGCGGCTTTCGACCCACAACGTTGTCCACAAAAGCATCATCCCCTACAAGGATGAGGTACTCACTGCTCTGACAATCTTTTGGTTGGTTGATATTTTGGGCAAGTCGGGCATCCCGCATCACCTCATCGCATACGGGAGGGAAATCCATGACTACCTGCCGGGCAAGCCGAGCGACTATCCGGCAGATCTGCATCACCGTGCAGTAGTGGTAAAGGCACTCGACATGTACCTTGCAGAGTTTATCCTGCGCAAGTACTTGGCCGGGAGCTTGTGGCGGTTGCTACGAGATGGCAAAAGGAATCCCTATGGCCGGCTAGCGCGCGACCCGATTCTTATGATGCCGTTTCGGGCCCCGCTCTTTACCCCCACTGACAAGTCCGAAACGGATGATCCTCAGCGAGCCAGTATGGTACGCGCCAAATACCCACAAGGCGTAGCCATATTCCGCGAAGCATATCGCTTAATGCGTCAACATACCAACCGCGTTGGTATCGAGGTGGTTGACTGCAAGGGCGAAGGCGGCAAAGACGAGCGGGGACAATTTGTCATTGCAGAGCGCGGCAAGAGGCAGAACGTATGTGGGATAACGGACCTCGGGTCCCGCTTACGTTTTCATCGGCTGTCATTGCACGCCTGTCCACAACCTACCTAGACATCTTCGAGCGTATCGTCGGGATGCCGCTCGCGCGGTTCCAACGCGAGCGGCTCGACTAACCTTACACGCACATAACGCCCCGGCCGTAGACTGGCCGGGGATTCTTTTTTGCCATAGTTTGACTCTTTTGACCTTACGCGGTAGTATCTTTTTACTCAAGCCCTAGGCGCCCGCCTGTACCAAACGGGTACTGTTGGGCGGGGGTTTTTGTTTAGAAAGGCCAACATGTCACGATCACTCAAAAAAGGTCCCTACGTGGACGAAAACTTGCTTAAAAAGATAGCCGGCAAAAAACCAGGCTCTTTAACGATAAAAACCTGGGCGCGCCGCAGCCAAATTTCCCCCGAGATGGTCGGGTTTACGTTTGGCGTGTACAACGGCAAACAGCACCTGGATGTGCTAGTGAGCGAAGACATGGTCGGCCATCGGTTTGGCGAGTTTTCTCCCACAAAAAAGTTCGTACGCCACGGCGGCAAGATGCAGAAAGAGATGGAGACGAAGGCCAAAGAGGCCGAGATAGCGGCGGCACAGGCGGCCAAAACCGCAGCCGATACTGCAGGCGGTAAAGCAGGCGCCCCGCCCGCTAAATAAAATTAAGAATCGTATATGACCGCCTCAACCGCACAGCTTAAAAATTACCGCCAGTCGCCGCGCAAAGTGCGCTTGGTTGCCGACCTTATCCGCGGCCGCTCGGTAGACCGCTCGCTTGCGCTCCTCTCAACTTTGCCCAAGCGCGCATCAGAACCGATGGCAAAACTTTTGCGCTCTGCGGTGTCAAATACCAAAGGGGTGAGCCCGAGCGACCTTTTTGTATCCCACATCGAGGTCAATGGCGGCATTGTGTTTAAGCGCACCATGCCTCGCGCACGCGGCCGCGGCGCCCTGATCCGCAAAAAAACCAGCCGCATCACGCTCGTGCTTTCAAAAAAGGAGGCCAAAAAAACCGCTACTAAAAAATCTTTCAACTCTGCTCAGGATAAATAATATATGTCTAAAGTAGTTAATCCATATGCACATCGGTTAGGGATCTTGCGCGACTGGCGGCACCGTTGGTTTGCCACGGGCCCCAAGTACCAGCAGTACCTAAAAGAGGACATCCTCCTGCGCGAATTTTTGCTGAAAGAACTCCGCACTATGTACATTGGCGGGTTGGAGATGGAGAGAGGTGAAAACACTCTGCGCATTATTGTCAAAACATCGCGCCCGGGGCTCATCATCGGCCGCTCTGGGGAAGGCTCGACCCGCCTACGCAACTTGATAGTTGCTTTCCTGCGCAAAAAGGGGGGCGAAGTGCCAGAGCTTAAGCTCGACATCGAGGAGATTAGAAACCCCGAAAGCAATGCGGCAATTGTCGCTTACATGGTTGCCGAAGGTCTTGAAAAACGGCTCCCGTTCCGCCGAGTGCTCAAACAGACTATAGAAAAGGTCATGGCCAACCGTGATGTCAAAGGAGTGCGCATAGGGGTTGCGGGTATGCTGGGCACGGGCTCTATGTCCCGTACCGAAGAGCTTAAAAAAGGCCAGATTCCACTGCAAACACTGCGCTCCGACATAAACTACGCGCGCGAGCGGGCCAACCTGCCCTTGGGTGTTATAGGCATCAAGGTGTGGATATATCACGGGGCGGTGTTTGCCGAAAAGGGCAAGGACAAAAAAGACGCATAAACCAACATGCTATTCCCCAAAAAAGTAAAATTTAGAAAATGGCATACCATGCGCCGCAACACCAAGCGCGGCAAAATTGCGGTGCGCGGGGTTTCCGTTGCTTTTGGTAGTCACGGGCTTAAGGCGACTACCCACGCGCGAGTGCGCTCCAACCAACTTGAGAGCGCCCGCAAGGTGGTGGTGCGGAGTCTCGGCAAAACCGGCAAAATGTGGCTGCGGGTCTTTCCTGACAAGCCGTTTACCCAAAAACCGCCGGAGGTAAAGCTCGGCAAGGGAAAGGGCGACCCGGTCGGCTACGAGGTAGAGGTGTGGCCTGGACGCGTTCTGTTTGAGGTCGACGGCGTTGCCGACTCTATCGCCATAGAGTCACTCACCAAGGCAGGTAAGAAGCTCCCCCTTAAAACCAAAGTAGTTTCTCGCACCCACTAAAATATATATGGCAAAAAAAAATTCTCTCACTAATCATTCGGTAGAAGACCTACAAAAACTCGCAAGCGAAAAGCGCGAAAAGCTCCGGCACTTGCGTTTTTCGGTCGCAGGGAGTAAAAACGCCAATGTAAAGCAGGTCCGCACACTGCGCAAAGAGGTGGCGCGAGCGCTCACTGAGCTTACCGCACGAACTGCACAAAAATAATACTATGGAACAAAAGACCATACACAGGAAAGAACTCAAGGGGACCGTGGTCTCCGCGAAGATGGTGGACACGGCGGTGGTGTCTGTCTCGCGCTATGTAAAACATCCCAAGTACAAAAAGTACCTCAAGCGCTCCAAGCGTTACCTGGCGCACAACAAAGGCAATCGCGCCAAAGAGGGCGAGGTGGTAACCATCCGCTCGTGCCGGCCGCTTTCCAAAAACAAGTCGTTTGAAATAATGTTTTCATAGCTTGATACCTATATGATCCAGCCTCTCTCACTCGTTACCATAGCAGACAACTCCGGCGCAAAGATCGGTCGCATTTTCAAGGTGCTCGGGAGTTCTCACAAACGCTACGCGCAAATAGGAGAGCTGGTGGTCCTTTCGGTACAAAGCGCAGAACCGCGCAAGCAGGTGAAGAAAAAAGATATTTTGCGCGCCGTAGTGGTGCGCCAACGGCACCCGTTCCGCCGCAAAGACGGATCGTACCTCCGCTTTGACGAGAACGCGGTAGTGATAATTGAGGGTACCGGAAAAAGCGCCAAGGAACCCAAAGCGGGCCGCATCTTTGGTCCTATCCCGCGCGAGCTTCAAACGCTTGGATATAGGACGATTATTTCTCGCGCACCGGAAGTGGTATAACTTTTATGAAACAACATGTTAAAAAAGGAGACACGGTGTATGTACTTACCGGTAATGAGAAGGGTAAGACAGGCAAGGTCTTGCGCGTGTTTCCTAAACTGGCTATGGTGCTGGTTGAGGGCGTCGGTATGCGTAAAAAGCATCAAAAACCAAGACGCGAGGGGCAGAAGGGACAGATAATCGACAAGCATTTTCCTATACACATAAGCAACGTCGCACCTGTCCGGTCAGGAAAGAAAAAATAATCCATTTTTATGACAACTTCGCTTATACAAAAACAGCAAAAGACCGCATTTGATGCGCTCAAGAAAGACTCGGGGCTCACCAACCGCATGCAGACGCCACGGATAGAAAAGGTGGTGGTGTCTGTCGGCGTCGGCAAGATGGCAAAAGAGAAAGGCAGGATGGAGCTAGTGGCCGATCGTCTGGGTAAAATCACCGGGCAAAAGCCAGTCCCTCGCGGCGCCAAAAAGTCTATCGCAACCTACAAAACCCGCTTGGGCGACACGGTTGGCTACCAGGTGACCCTGCGCGGCGTCCGCGCCGAGGACTTTCTCAATCGTTTGATACACATTGCGCTCCCGCGCACCAAAGACTTTAAGGGCGTTCCACTCGGCGCACTCGACGAGATGGGCAACTACACTCTTGGGATAAAAGAGCACACTGTTTTTGCCGAAACATCCGACGAAGAGCTTAAGGATGTGTTTGGCATGGCGGTCACCATAGTCACCACCGCCAAGGACAAAAAGATAGCGGAGTCATACCTGCGCCACCTCGGCCTGCCGTTTAAAAAGGCATAAGTGTCGGGCCGGCGAGGCCACGTTGACTCTTAGGCCTATTTCGCGTATATTTTGGGCAGCCCGCAGGGGCGCATTTTTTCTGAAAGTATGGCAAAAAAGTCAACGGTAGCAAGGTCAAACCGTCCGCCCAAGTTCGCTTCGCGGGTTGTTCGACGTTGTTTCCGTTGCGGGCGCAAGCGCGCCTTCATGCGTGACTTCGGCATGTGCCGCGCCTGCTTCAGAGAGGCCGCAAACGAAGGGCTTATACCTGGCGTGCGCAAATCATCTTGGTAGTTCAATTGCATTCACTATGGTAACCGACCCTATAGCAGACTTTCTCACACGACTCCAAAACGCTTTTAAGGCGGACAAGGAGTCTGTTGATATTCTAAACTCGGCAATAACCAGGGCGATTGCCGATGTGCTCCTGCGCGAAGGGTATATAGGAGAATCATCCAGAGACAAAAAAGGCAATACCTTTACCGTCGCACTTTCTTACAAAAGCGGCCGCCCGGCCATAGTCGGGGCCAAACGCATCTCCAAGCCGTCGCGCCGCGTGTACCTCGGGGTCCGGGATATCAAGCCGGTAAAAAGCGGCCACGGGCTTTTGGTGCTCTCAACCCCCGACGGCATACTGACCGGCAAAGAGGCAAGGCAAAAGCGTATCGGCGGCGAGGCCCTGTTTGAAATCTGGTAGCCAACGACGAAAAAACAAAAACATGAGTAGACTAGCAAAACAACCGATCGCTATCCCAGCCAAAACAGAGGTGTCTGTTTCTGGAGGTATGGTGAGTGTCAAGGGCCCCAAGGGGACGCTCACGCGCCCAACCCACCGCCTGGTTACTGTTGCGATAGGCACTGATGGCGTCCAGATTTCTTCCACAAATTTTTCAAAAGAGGGACGATCGCTCCTGGGCAGCTATGCATCGCATGTACGCAACATGGTAGAGGGTGTCAGCCGGGGCTTTACCAAGCGGCTCTCTATAGAGGGCGTCGGATTTAAGTGGGATGTGTCCGGCAAAAAACTCAACTTGTCTCTCGGTTTTTCTCACCCGGTTACACTACCTATCCCGGAAGGGCTCACGGTCACGGCTGAAAAGGGCGCACTCATGGTGTCCGGTTTTGACAAAGAGCTGGTAGGACAGTTTGCGGCAAATGTCCGCGCGCTGAAAAAGCCGGAACCTTACAAAGGCAAAGGCATCCGGTATGAGGGCGAGGTGGTCCGCCGCAAGCAGGGCAAGAAAGCCGCATAATTATATGATCGAACGCTCAAAAATAAAACAAATAGTTAGAGCTCGCCGGCACGCACGCATCCGAACGCGCGTCATTGGCAGTGCGCCGCGCCCGCGCTTGGCGGTGTACAAGTCAAACCGCTACCTCCATGCGCAGATAATCGACGACGCACAAGGTAAAACTTTGGTCTCTGGTAGTACCAAAACTATCGCCGCCGGAAAAAAGAAGATGGACGCTGCAGAGCTACTAGGCGCGGCGCTCGCCAAACAGGCACTTGCCGCGGGGATCACCGCGGTGGTATTCGACCGCGGAGGTTTCCGCTATACTGGCCGCGTTGCGATGCTAGCCGCATCGGCGCGCAAAGCAGGGCTCACTTTTTAAATTATGACCGACCCTACCGTACAAAAAGAAGCTGAAGAGACGCAAAACGACACGGTCACCGCGGTGCCTGCTGACACTGCCGCAGTCGCAAGCACCGGTGCCACCCCGGGAAAAGAGCGCTCGCAAGCTCCTAGAGGTCGCCGCGGTGGAGCCGGTACAGGCGGCGGCCGTCGAGGACGTCCGTCATCTGCTCGTTCGCGTCAACCAAGAAGCGAGTTTGAGCAGCACCTTATAAGCATCCGTCGAGTATCGCGCGTGGTTGCAGGAGGCCGCCGTTTTTCCTTTAGCGTATCTATCATCATCGGCAACAAAAAGGGCAGGGTGGGGGTTGGCGTAGGCAAAGCCGGCGACACGACGCTTGCCATAGACAAAGCAGCGCGTGCCGCCAAGAAGCATCTCATCACCGTTCGCTTAACAAAGGAAAACACCATTGCGCACGAGGTGGCGGCAAAGTTTTGCGCCTCTCGTGTGTCTCTTATGCCGGCTCCTGGCCGCGGGCTGGTTGCCGGGTCTTCCGTCCGTCCTGTTTTGGAGCTTGCCGGCATTACCAACATCGTCGCCAAGATTAACTCCGGGAGCAAAAACGGTCTTAACAACGCCCGTGCCGCGGTCTCTGCGCTCCAGGCACTCAAAGCATAGTTATGCAACTTAACACTTTACAACGAGTTTCCGCTCGAACATACGAAAAAAGGGTTGGCCGTGGCGGCAAGCGCGGCAAGACTTCCGGTCGCGGCACTAAAGGGCAAAAGGCCCGCGCCGGACACCGCATCATGCCGGCAATACGCGAGGTGCTTAAAAAACTTCCCAAACGTCGCGGGTATCGTTTTAAAAGTATAGAAGACAAGCCAAACGTCGTAAATGTTGCCATGCTTGAGAGATATTTTTCTGCAGGTGACACGGTAGATATGGCGATACTTGCCGAGCGTGGGCTCGTACGTAGTAATGCGCGCACGATTAAGGTGCTTGGCGATGGGGTGCTTACTAAAAAGCTTTCTATCTCCGGATGCGGTGTTTCTGCCGCGGCGCGCGCAAAAATAGAGCAGGCGGGCGGTTCCGTACAATAATATGGGTGCCTTTGCACAAAAGCTAACTCTACTACTTTCCGACTCGGCACTGCGCAACCGGCTTTTGTTTGTGGCGGGTGCGCTCGCGGTGTTTCGCGTCCTTGCGTCCATTCCTATCCCCGGTATCAACGTCGCGCAGCTCCAACTGTTTCTCAACAACAATCAATTTTTCGGCCTCCTCAACCTCTTTTCGGGCGGCGGGCTTTCCAACCTTTCCATAGTGATGCTTGGCGTGGGCCCATACATTACCGCCTCTATCATCATGCAGCTCATGACCATGATGATTCCGCGCATAAAGCAGATGTATCAAGAAGAGGGCGAGGCCGGCCGCGCAAAATTTGCGCAATACTCCCGCTACCTGACACTCCCCATTGCGCTGGTGCAGGGCTCCAGCTTCTTGCTTATACTAGAGCGCCAGGGTGTCTTTCCGTCTCTTACCCCGCTACAGTTTGGCATTAGTCTGCTTGTCATAACCGCCGGCTCGATGCTACTCATGTGGATCGGAGAGCTCATATCGGAGTTTGGTCTCGGCAACGGGGTGTCGGTGGTTATTTTTGCCGGCATTGTAGCGAGCTTGCCGCAGACCATAAGCCAGACCCTGTTTACCTTCGACCCGACACAGATACCCCTGTATGTCGGGTTTATCGTTGCAACGGTGGCAGTCACAGCCGCAGTGGTAGCACTTACCGAGGCCGAGCGCCCGGTGCCGGTGACCTATGCCAAGCGGGTGCGTGGCATGAAGTTTTTTGGCGGCTCCTCGACCTACCTGCCGCTGAGGCTCAACCAGGCGGGCGTTATACCCATCATCTTCGCGCTCTCCTTGCTCCTTATACCGCAGATGTTTGCAAGTTTTTTTGCCGCGTCACAGTACGTTTTGCTTGCCGCTGTCTCGGGCGCGATACTAAGCAGTTTCCAAAACCTCCTGTTTTACGGAGCGCTTTACTTTATATTTGTGTTCTTCTTTACCTACTTTTACACTGCCGTCACCTTCGACCCGCACCTTATTTCCGAAAACCTGCAAAAAAGCGGCGCCTTTATACCCGGTGTCCGGCCCGGAGTTTCGACCTCGGAGTATCTCGGCAACATCATAACCCGCATCACCTTTGTCGGCGCGCTCTTTTTGGGGATCATTGCGGTACTACCTATTGCGATGCAGCAAATAACCGGCATACAATCGCTCACCTTGGGCGGCACGGCGCTTCTCATCGTCGTTTCCGTAGTGCTTGACCTCGCGCGCCGCATTGACGCGCAAATCTCAATACGCGAGTATTAAGGCAATGGGTAAAAATACGTTTTTAATGATGGGCCGGCCGGGGGCGGGGAAGGGGACTCAAGCGCAATTACTTGCGGAGAAGGTAGGAGCTGGAATGTACTCGACCGGCGAACGATGCCGGGCATTTGCCGCGGAGGGCACCTACTTTGGGGGGCTGGTTAAAAAGGTTATCGATGCCGGCGACCTTATGCCGGAATGGTTTTCTATTTATCTGTTCGAGGACAAAATGATACGCTTGGAGCCCGGTGATGCGGTCGTGTTTGAGGGCGCGGGGCGTAAACTGCTCGAAGCGCAGCGCTTCCACGACACACTCAGCTGGATAAAACGTCCCTACACTGTGGTGTACCTTGATGCCAAGGAGGAGGTCCTGCGCGAAAGACTGCTTAAGCGGGCTCGGGAGCAGGGTCGGGCCGACGATGCCGCCAAGGCGATCGAACTGCGTTTTAAACGGTTCAAAGAGTTTACTGAACCCTCTATAGAATTTTTCCGGTCGCAAGATGTCGTTATCGATATAAACGCCGATCAACCTGTTGAGCGTGTATACCAGGAAATTCTTTCCAAGCTCGGGCTGTCATGATCGCAAAAACACCAAAAGATATAGAAACATTGCGCGAGGCGGGGAAGCGCATGGCAGAGGTGGTTGCGGAGGTGCTGGCGCACGTGAGGCCGGGAGTGCCGTCGATGGAGTTGGAGCGCGCGGCGCGCGCGGCGACCGCGCGCGTAGGCGCGGTACCCTCTTACCTTGGTTTTGCCAGCGAGCATGGAGGCCCGGCATACCCCGCCGCGCTGTGTGTCTCTGTCAATCAGGAGATTGCGCACAGCCCGCCGACACCAAAAAAAATACTCAAAGCAGGAGACGTGGCATCGCTAGATTTTGGCCTTTCCTACCGGGGCTACTTTATGGACACGGCCTATACCTGCGCGGTAGGGTCGGTTGATTCAAAGGCAAAAAATTTGATAGACGGCACCAAGGAGGCGCTCATGGCGGCAATTGCCGCTGCGCAATGCAAAGGACACGTAGGCGACATCGGCGCCGCCGTACAGGCTGTGGCGCGGCGCTATGGCTTGGGTGTGGTAAAAGACCTGCGCGGCCACGGCGTTGGAGGGGCGGTGCACGAACTCCCGAATGTACCAAACTTCGGCAAGGCGGGAACAGGCGAGGAGTTGGTAGAGGGCATGGTGCTGGCACTCGAGCCCATTTTTGCGGAAAGGTCCGGAGCGCTTGTTGACAGTGGCGACGGCTTTACTTTTGTGACAAAAGACGGCTCGCGCGCCGCGCATTTTGAGCACACTATTTTGATAACGGTAGATGGGCCGGAAATTTTAACTGCCTAGCGAGTATATTGCGAGAGTCTATCGTATGTTGTAAAGTGCGTGCATGAAAAGTCCGAAAGAGGAGCGAACATTCGTGATTATTAAGCCAGACGGCGTGCGCAAGGGTCTGGTGGGGGAGATACTAAAGCGTTTTGAGCAGCGCGACATGAAGATAGTTGCGCTTGAGATGTTTGTCGCGACGCGCGGCGAGATGGACAGCCACTATCCTAAAGAAGATGCGTGGATCCGTCGCTTGGGAGAAAAGACGATGGCAACCTACGTCAAGTATGGCTACGACATCAAGCGCGACTTTGGCACCGGCGACCTTGTGCGGGTGGGCAAGGTGGTGCGCGGGTGGCTCTTGGACTATATGTCCTCCGCCCCGATGGTAAAAATGGTGGTGCAAGGCGTGCATGCGGTGGACATGGTGAGGAAGATTGTGGGCCCGACGATGCCGTACCTGGCGGAGATGGGCACTATACGCGGCGACTTTTCAGCCGATTCGCCGACCAACGCCAACGCCGAGCGACGGGCTGTGTATAACCTGGTACATGCATCGGAAACCCCGGAGGAAGCAAAGCACGAAATAGAGCACTGGTTTGGTAAAAAGGGCGCTATTTTTAAGTACAAACGTTTTGGGATTGACGAGTAGCCCTTGCGCTTTAGGGAGGAGGTGTATAATAAAAAAGGACTTTGGAGGCAATGTCCTTAAACATTGCATCGGGAGCTTAGAGTTATGTAGTGCCTTGGTACTACATACAGAGCACCCACCTGGCATAGCCAGGACACGCTTCCCAAGTCCTACAAAAAATTCCACACATAGGTGTGGAATTTTTTGTACAATAGAGAGATGCAATCAACATTACAATTTTATGGCGGTACGGGTACGGTCACTGGCTCCAATTTTTTACTTGAGACCGAGAGCCCCTCGACTTCCTTCGATAAGACTCAGGATAAACCGCTCGGGTCGACCAGGATAAGGATCCTGGTCGACTGCGGCCTCATCCAAGGCAAGCACACGGCCGAGCTCGACAACTGGGCGGCGTTTCCCTACGAGCCCGCTTCCGTACAGTATCTGGTGGTAACGCATGCACACATAGACCACATCGGGCGCATCCCCAAACTGGTAAAGGAAGGTTTTAGGGGAAAGATTATTTCAACTGAGGCAACCAAGTCTCTTGTCGAGCCGCTCTTGTTAGACAGTATGGAGCTCTTGGCGCATGACGCGCGCAAGCATGGCCGTCTGCCACTATACGACACAGGCGACATTGCCAACGCCATGGGCTTGTGGGAGAGCGTCGCCTATCACCGTAAAGTTGCGTTGCCGGGAGATTTTGTGCTTGAGTTTTACGATGCGGGGCATATTTTAGGGTCGGCCATGGCCGTGTTTACCCGAGAGGGGAAGAGTATCGCTTTTACCGGTGACCTCGGCGGCGGCAACTCGCCGCTCTTGCCGCCGGTTGAAGATATCCCGCACGTTGACTACCTGGTTATGGAAAGCGTCTATGGCGACCGTGTGCGCAGTGCCGACCAAAATCGCCGCGACACACTGGAGAATGTCATAGAAGATACCGCCGCGCGCAAGGGAGCACTCCTTATCCCGGCTTTTTCAACCGAAAGAACTCAAGATCTGTTGTTTGAGATCCGCACGCTTATGGTGGAGAAGCGTATTCCTTCTATGCCGGTCTATGCCGACTCGCCGCTTGCACAAAAAATCACCGCAAGCTACCTCGCACACCCGGAGTACTTTGCGCCGGCAATTCGCGTCCGTCTGGAAGCGGGAGAAAACATTTTTGCTTTCCCCGAGTTGCGGTTTGTGGAAAGTGCGGAAGAGTCGCGCGGTATACAGAGCACAAAAGGCCCGATGATAATCATCGCCGGTTCTGGGATGAGCAATGGCGGACGCGTGCACAGCCACGAAAAAAACATACTCCCAGACAAACACTCGACCTTGCTTATAGTCGGCTACCAGGCGGCAGGGAGCCTGGGGCGGCGCTTGGCGGAAGGCGACAAAAACGTGCGCATTATGGGCCAACAAACCCCGGTGCGTTGCCGTGTGGAAGCGATATACGGCTACTCGGCGCACATGGACAGTCAGGAGCTTTTGGAGTTTGTAAACAAGACAATGGGCAAACTTAAAGAGGTGTTTGTGGTGATGGGAGAGCCGGCATCATCGAGCTTTTTAGCCCAACGCATTCGCGACTACCTCGGCACCAAAGCAACGGTGCCGGAGATAGGCAGCACCGTCACTCTTAATGTGTAGTAACATAGAAACAAATGGATCTTAAGCACGAGCACTTGCGGTTAAAGTTTTCTGTTTCTGGCGCGGCTGAAACCGGCCACTGCGGTGTTGATGCCTACGACAAAGGTCTTGCACTGGGGCGCGAAATTGCCAAGTACGGCGCGATATTGATAACCGGCGCGACCACCGGCTTCCCATTGTGGGCGGCTATGGGCGCCAAAGAAGTTGATGGGTTTGTGCTTGGCTTTTCTCCCGCCTCGACCGAGAAGGAACATATTGAAACGTTTAACCTGCCTGTGGAGTATCATGACATCATCGTCTACACCGGCTTTGGGTACCCGGGACGCGACCTTATTTTGACCCGCTCATCAGACGCGGTGTTCTTTGGTTGTGGCCGCATCGGCACGATACACGAGTTTACCATCTCTTTTGAGGACCAAAAGCCCATAGGTATTTACGAGGCCGACTGGGGGACCGACGAGGTTATTAAGTCTATTTTGCAAAATGGGCATCGCACAAACGACCGCATTGCGTTTGACACCGACCCCAAAAAGCTCGTACAGCGGGTGGCAGACCTGGTACACAAAGACAAAATAAACCGCGCCTCCTTCCGCTTTGCTCCAACCGATGAAGCATAAAAAAGCAGAGAAGGTTCGACCTTGAAGAGCCCTGGTGTTAAGGTAGAACCTTGGAGACTAGGCGCGCGAAACTTTCGGGGTTTTGTTCGGCAAGTGCAGAAAGCATTTTGCGGTTTACTTTGATATTTTTCTTGTTGAGCGTGCCGATAAAGCGGCTGTAGGTGAGACCCGCGTCTATGCTGCGCAGGCCCGCGTTGAGCCGTACATTCCATAAGCGGCGAAAGTCGTTTTTCTTGTCGCGGCGGTGGGCAAATGCATACTTGCCCGCGTGTACGATGGCTTCCTTAGCGGCGCGCTCTTTTTTGGAACGGGCAAAACGGTACCCTTTAACCTGGCTCAATACATTGCGCCGGCGTTTTGCGCTGGTTTTGCCTCCTTTTACTCGTGCCATATAGTAGGTGTGTTAATTACGCGAAGGGGATGCGGTAGTAATGTAGCGCTGGGAAACTTTTTTAGTCAACACGATGTTTTGCGAGCGGCGGCGGGCCATCTGGGAGCCGCGCGACTCCTTTGCATTAAAGTGGTTTTGCCCCGGCTTGCGCGCGACCACCTTCCCGCGGCGCGTTATTTTTAGTCTTTTGGTAAATGATTTATTGGTTTTCATACGAATTCCTATACTTCCTTACTCTTTCCTTTCCCGACTCGCTCCAGTACTGCCGAGAGGCCTTTTGGACTTTTTGCCGGTGGCTCCGCCACCTTGTACTCGCCGGGGATGAGTTTTAAAAAGCGCTCAAGCCGCTCTTTGAGCATCCCAAACTCCATGTACTTGTACCGCCCCCAAAGAAACAGGTCGACTTTTACCCGGTGGCCCTCGGCGAGCCATGCGGCCGCTTTTTTGGCTTTGAGGTTAAGATCGTGCTCGCCGGTGCCCACCTTAACCTGGACCGACTTGGTCTCGGTTATGTGTGATTTTGCCTTTATTTCCCGGCGTTTTTTCTGCTGCTCGTACTGGAATTTACCATACTCCATTATTTTTGCAACCGGGGGCTTGGCGTTTGGCGATATCTCTATAAGGTCGAGCCCGGCTTCCTCGGCGCGGCCCAGGGCCTCGCTTAGGGTAAGCAGGCCAAAGTTTTCCCCCTCGGGGCCTATAACGCGCATCTCCTTGGCGCGGATCTGATGGTTAGAGCGAAAATGGTCCAAAGCAGTGTTACAAGCACTATAGCATAGATGCCTCTTGTTGTACAAACAAAACAGCGCACCCAGAATTTACCCTGGCGCGCTGTACATCTTTGTGGGGGCGGAGGGATCTATACCTCCGCCTCGGCGTCTGCCTCGACTTTGGCCAGCGCATCGAGCGCGGCGGCGGCAAAGCGGTTGGTTACCATGTACCCCGCCTTCTTTTCGTCTTGGCCTAAGTTGAAGCGCTTGCACGCGCCGACAATTACCCGGCTCATCATCTGGCGGTTTGCCAGCTCGGGCGCCAAGGCAGTGATAACTTGGAATATCCCTTCGAGCCGGTAGGAAAGCCCGCCCTGCTTTGGCCTATGGGACGCCATGAGCCGCACAAACTTCTTGGTGATGTCATCCACTTTAACCATAACCTGTATCCTCCTCTATGGTTTAAGTTTGCTCCTCGGCACCTCCCACCACTCCTTGGTGTGCCAATAAGATTCTCCCATCGCCATATAAATGGCGAAGGAAAGAATCAAAGCTCCCCAATCGGGAATGGCGCCGATTGCCCAGAAAAACGCGGGCAGAAAAAAGCCAAACACCACCCCCCGCAATATAAAGACCAACCGCGGCCCTTGGTAGGGGGCATGTATGTCCCGCTCTTTGAAGTGCTTGACCGCTACCCATAACCAAATAAGGAAGCGGAACCTGTTGAGTAAGTTTAACATTGCACAACCTCCGCAAATGAGATGGTACTGAATCTAGCTGCACTATACTGCGCTCATGTTGAGATGGCAACCTACCGCTAGTGACTTAAGGCCTCATCCTTATGTAACAAGTAAATCCATAAAGATTAAACCTTGATACGGGAGATATAGGAGTCTAATTGGTTGTATAAAGTGACTTGATATATCAAGTCACTTTTCCTAACTATATTTATGTCTGCGTCGCGTTTGTTAGTTTGTTCAATCTGTTAGTTTGTTCAAAAACTCTTTCAACTTCCCTTACTTTTTGCTGCGAGGAAATGGAAACAGTATAAAATGACCAGGGTATTTTTTCTTTAAACGGAATAAGGCGCTCTGCGCGTACTGTTTTCTGAAATTTCGTTTCTCTATCTCTTTTTCAAGTTCTGCTATGGCTTGTTCGTAGCCGGGGAACTGGTCGAGGAGCCATCGTTGCACGCGCCACACCGTGTCCTTGCCAACACGCAATTGCGCTTCTATAGCCCGTTGAGAATCTCCCGCAATAAGTTTGCGCGCAATGAGAATCCTCCGACCAAGCATGATCCTCTCGCTCTCTGTTAGAAGGTCGCGTAAAAAGAGCTTCATAGCTTGACGGCCCTTCACAGCCCCGGCGGCAGTATATAGCGAATCCAAAACCTCGATGCGCTGTTTTTCTGTCAGTTGTTTTGCCCGCACTTTCATACAGCGGCTACTGTAGCACACACTACCGTCTACTATACTAAGTGACTTGATATATCAAGTCACTTAGCTAGTGGGAAAATAGGAAGAAAGTGGTATAAGCGGGAGTGAACTATCGTCCAAACCAGGTTTGCCGACCCACCTTGAGCATATAACCGAGCGTATTCCCCAGTACTGCGACCCCTACAAGGCCGAGGTACATAAGAGGAGGCACACTCGGCGGATACCAATAATCCCAGAGAGTAAATAAAAAAATCAGTACAAAAAAAATATAATCAACCCTTTTTCCTATTATTCCGTAAATAATTCCGCCCCAAAATACCGAAGCTAGTAAAGATGCAATTTCCCAATCAGCAAGGGTAAAGCCAAAGAAACCAGGCGGTTTTTGGTAATAAAAAATATTGTGATTGAACTCATGAAATGGAAATGCGGTAAAAATTCCCAACATTAGTACGATAACTAAAAGCAAGATCCTTAACAGTATGTCCCACGCTAATGTAGTTCGTTTTCCCGAAACCATGTTATATCTTGATTTAATAAGTCTACGGCTTCTTGCGTGTTGCTTTTGTGGTTTATTAACTTCTCCATTCGGTCAAGTGTTGCCTTGATAGATGTATTGATACCCCGCAGAGATTTATCGGAAGGTTTTTTATTTTTATCCGGACTCTGCCCCATACTATCACGGGTTTTAAACAGCTTTCCGAGCAAGCGGCAGTCTGCAAGCAGGCGCGTATAGACCGACTTTTTAGTTATCCAATGGTTGAGGTATGCCGTCTCTACGTCCTGTACGCATTTTTTTGGCGTCACCTCTTGCGGAGGAGTGTCTATCGTTATGATAACCGTTGTGGTGGTCGGGGAAAGGGCCAGCGTGTGGTCTATAACTTCGCCTGGTGTCGTGGCCCCGGTTAGCTCGGTTTGCGTAGTGGTGGCAAGGTTTGAGTAGCTGGAAACTATAGTGTACTCACCGCCGCCGCCTGTCCCCACTGTTTCTACCTTATACTCGCCCGGCAGGGGGTTGGGGATAATGGCGTACTCGTTGTCGGAGTTAAAGCCGGAGTAAAAGGCATCGGGGATCTCGCTCCACTCGGTATTGTTTGCAAAGTTCTTCCCCAGCCGTTTGCCATCGGGGGCGACCACTTGCATATCTATGGGGGAAAATAGTTGCAGGTAGAGAAAAGAGGTTACCGGGTTGTATATCTTGCCTACAATAGTGTCCGGCGCACGGCTGTTGAATGCCTCGAATATATACCCCGCACTGCTGGAGGCGACACTGTTGTGGTCGTTGTCATAAAAGGTTTTGTCGGGGCCAAACATAAATTCCGAACTATCTTGCGGCACGGTGCCATCGCCATCGCTAAAGAGCGTGCTGGTTGGCTCGCCATGTTCCCACCGCGGCGGGTTTGTAGAGGGCGCTACCTCGTAGCCGTTTTGGGTGCTTTGGCCCGCCGCAGTTGCCACGGTAAGTCTTGCGCCTCCTATAGAAAAACCTCCACTCCAAAGGTCTACCGGAAGGTTGATCTGCAAGCTTTCTAAAAAATTGTTGGCTGGATGGCCGGTGGGGTAGATGGGTGTGGTGGTGGCTGTGCGCAGGTAGCTGTAGATGGGCATAAGCTCCTGCACGGAGAGTATCGGCTTGCCTTGTATGTAGTCGAAAATACTTGAGTAGCCATTTTTACGAGCTTCTAAATAAAATTTAATTTGTGCCAGAGCATTGTAGGCTATCTTACCGAAATCAAACTCCCCTCCCTCCCACGCCTTGTACGCCAGTGGCGCTCCCGCCTGTGGGACAGCCAAAAGCACCAACTGGTCGATGTCATGCTGGTAGCCGTCGCCTGCGATATAGTACTCGGCCGCCAACCCGCCCATCGAGTGTGCGATAACATCAACCTTGCCGCACCCGCAGGCAGTTTTTATCTCCTGTATTTTCTGCCCCAGCTGGTAGGCGGTGTCAATGTTGGTCTGCTCCCAGTCGTAGGGAAAAGGGAAGAGCGTTTGCCCATCAACATAGCCGTTTGCCCGCAGGGTGTCGAGCAGGTTGTCGTAGGTGTGGAGCACCGGGTCCATGAGCCACACCCCATCCTTTTCCCACGAGCCCAAAATTCCCGGTACTACCACCACGGGTTCAAAGTCTTCTACTGGCTTGGGCCCCCACTGCCACGGCAGGAGGTAGAAGTTTTGCCCCAAGACCGCCCCAGCCGGCATGGTAGAGGTAACACCCAGCAGGTAGTCGATAAGTGGAGTTGGCCCCTGGTCGAGCGAAACTTCGTAGATAACTGCAAAGTACTTGTCGTTCACCGCAGGCGTGCCAAATATATTGGGGTACTGCGACATGAGTGTCCCAGGATAGTTTTCTGTATCGCCGCCTACAGTAGTCGCCCCCACGCCGGGCACACCCTTCAGCAAGAGGAGCTGCTTGTTGCCCGAAAGGGTAGCGGGTACCGAGTATGTACACTGGCCATTGTTTGCAATGTAGTGTTTGTTTGGTTCGAAGGAGGAGGTATAGGGACCGCAATAAAAGAAGAACTGGGTTGCAAAATAAGGATCTGAAGACTGGTTGATGACGTTGGCGCTTGCCGCCGGCACCCCGGCTAAAAGGAACAGTAACCCGGCCAGTGCCGTGTATCCAATGCCATTCATGGTGTGGGCATACAAGCACAACGAAAACCTGGATGCAACCCCTATCCACAGATTGCGGTAAAACCGTCTGTATAGCGAAAGATTGGTGATACCATTAATCGCATTAGTAACGTTAATTTAAAATCTATTTTCATATGAGTCACTACTCTCTCCGTGAGCTGGCGAAGTTCGCTTCGGGGCTCGTTACAGCCGACTTTTTGTGGATGCTCTGGTTCTCACAGACCAAAATAGCATCCATAACCTTTATGGGCGCTACCTTTACTCAAGCCATGGTCGGCCCCGGGTTGGTATTCGACATCGCCTTGTTTTTGATGCTGGTGCACTACGGCTGGCACATCGGCAAGATACCCGGCATGCGCGAGCATACCTATGTGCTGGTTGCCGGGTCGCTCTTTACCGTGGTTGCCGTAACACACCTCTTTAGGATATTTACCGGCAGCGACCTTATTATCATGGGGTGGGACTCGCCGTTGTGGCTCTCTTGGCTTGGGGTGGCGGTTACGAGCTACCTGGCGTACTTGAGCTTCCACTTCGCGATGTTCGGCGGCATAAGACACAAGTAAAAACGATAGTGCAAAAGTATGTCGTATAAAACCATAGAGGTGTCTCCGTTGCACCGCTTTTTGCTTGCTAACACAAACATGGCATGGTTTTGGCTCTTGGTGCGGCTCTACTTGGGGTGGGGGTGGCTCACGGCAGGGTGGGGCAAGGTGCAAAACCCGGCGTGGGTGGGGAGCGACGCGGGTACAATGAAAACCGCCGCCCCACTGGGGCGGCGGTTTGTTGAGTGTGCAAAAACAATTTGAATCCAGTGTTGTCTAGGTGAGATACATGGAAGAAGCCTGCCCGTACCGAACGGCACGTTCGGGCGGGTTAGAACCTGTTGGTTTTTGAAAATAAAGCCGCCTGTTCGAGAGGCGGCTTGCTAAGTTTTTGGCATCGCGAGCAGAGTGGATTTTGCTTTGTAGTCCCGCCTCATGTTTTTGAGAGTCGCAACTTCCAGATCACCACCGGCTCCATATACGGATATGAACAAACCCGAGCCGACGAAGATGGCAGCGTGGTGGAAGTGATTTCCATACGAGCAGAAAAATACAGTCGAACCTACCGGTATCAACCATGGCCGCTTCGTTAGTCGCCAGAACTTCAACATAAGAGGGACTTTGTGTATTTCGAGCCCCTCGACCATGTTGGCGAACGCATAGCAGTCGAATGATATGTCCTGCTTCGCATGGTATGTACGAAGAAAATGAAGAATGGCTAGCTTAAGGTTTTCAGGCAACTTAAAGCGTCTCAACCAAAGCCTCTTTGCAAACACAATCTCCACATCACTCAAATTATCGGGCGGTTTGTAGTCTTGAAGACTGACGAAACCACCTTCCTCGCGCACAAACACCCCCTTAACCGTCATCGTCTGGCCGTCTGCCGTGATGATTTTTTGGTTGCGAGGACTCACGTAGATGGTAAGCATCGTAAGTCTCCTATTATGAACTTCTGTCACGCACTATACAACAGAATCAGCAACTACGGAAGCCCTCGATACTTCCATGTTTTTCTACATAGTTCTATATCAGTGGAAACTAATGAATGACGTTAGAACCTCTTTGAATGAAAACGAAAATATGATGTATATACTTGGTTTGCAGGAATGTGTAAAAACATTCGACTCGCGGGCTGTCTAGGTGAGATACGTGGAAGAGGTTATAACCCATTGGTTTTTCAAAAGAAAAAGACCGTTGGGCGAACCATACGGTCTTCGGTTTGTGGGATTAACGACGAGATTTGATGTTGCCTGACATAGTGTTGACACTGCCACCGATCGCGCCGCCACAGTCCACGTTTCCCGACATGGTCTGCACGGAGCCATCAATGTTACCGCCGACATCCACGTCACCACTCTGGGTTGCGACACTGCCGACATCCCCGGTGACAGAGATCTTCTGGCAGGCATCGGCCTCGAGCCGCTCAACATTGCCGGTCACGGAGATGTTGATCTCCTTTGCGTCCGGTGTGACGTCCTTGCCGTCGACGATCACCTTACCGTTGCGGATGGTGACGTTACGGCCGCCGGTGATGGTGACACCGTTTACAACGATTGTATTCATGGGCTAGGCCATCCTTTCTGGATTGAAGTTTTGCGCTAGGAACTGTAGGCATTATAATGTATACCTACTAATATGTCAAGAAAAGTAAAACATGACCATAAACAAGGGCATTTTTATTCTTCCATATTGTTCTATGTCTGTGGACTTGGTGGCCGAAAGTTGGAACCACCTACATCTATGGGTTTTGGAAGCGTCTGAGGCGATTTTAGGGGCTTCCGGCTCCGCCGTAGCCCTTGAGAACAAGCAATATCAAGGCGGATAGGGTATCACATGACAGTATCTAAACCATGGGAGGGGCTCTCACTGGTAACAGCGTAATAACAGCGGAAATTGCTATCCTATGGGAAGTTTAGAAACGATTGGTTTTATTTCAAGAGGTATTCCGTTTGTATTCTCGAACTCGTCCTTTCCGTCCCTTTTTACCTCTACATCAAAGCGATAACTACCGGGTATAGTCACAGGCATCCCGTTTGACCTAATTCGGAAACGAACCCTTTTTGATTCTCTAGGGAAATTAGCTGTAGCAATGGTCTGCTGAATTACTTTATTAGTAGGGTCTATCACCTTGAGACTAAAATCGAAGCTCAGTGCATCATTTATTCCATCAATATCTAAAGTGCGCGTCCAAAGGAGCACTATCTCATAGTCGGCCGGTATTATTATAATTTTTTTTGTTTTAACGTGTTCATCAAAAGCTCCCTGGGGAATATTGAGCTGTTCGATAATATTAAATAACGAAAGATTATTTCTTTCGTTATCGATTGATGAGAGGCTGCACAGGTGACCCCAAAGGCATCTGACTGGAGCTACGGGGTGACCCTTTTGCTTGGAGGGTGACGCCATGTGCTAGTTTGCTTCAACGAGTTCAGGTTTATAACCAAATTTCTCTTGGGCTATTTCGAGCCTTGGAATATCTTTTCCTAAAGACTTGGTCTCAAAATATCCTATAAACTCATTTCCAACCGCAGAGACACCAATCTCATGTTCTGAAGCATCCAATATTTCAATTCCTATGACACTCTCATCACTTGCGTAATCTACTATGAGCCAATCTTCGATAGGTTCCGTCTTAGCGATTTTTCCCCGCTTAAAAGTTATATATTTAGTATCAACACTCTTATCGTATTCGATTTTCATAGTTAATATGTGGTTACGATAATAATTTTAGATTTTGTCTCTTTGTATATGACCATCAGGGCGTTACCGTTAGCTAGTGTTCCAACCGCTTTTATTCTACCATTTGCTTGTTTCACAGTGGCTGACGGTGAGTCGATTATAGTCCTTACCTGAGGGGCTGTTATGCCACGCAACTTCATTCTCTTCCTAGCGTGGGGTGAATATACCACTTTCATAATGCGTTGTCCTGCATGTTATAATGGATTGAAAACTACACGTTGGCAAGAGCGGGAAGATAACATTTTGATTCTTATCAAATTATGAGAGGCGGATACAGACAAGGAGCGGGGAGGAAACAAGGCTTTGCGGCCAAAAGTGCCGAGGAGACTCGCCGGATACTCTCGGAGATGGTTATGAGCGAGATTAAGCCCATTGGGAAGGCTCTTATCGCTAAGGCCAAGAAGGGAGATGTAATGGCGGTGCGAGAGCTTTTTGACCGTGCATGGGGCAAAGCTCCTCAGGTGTCTAAAATTGACCTCACAGATGAAAGGCTACCAACTCCAATCCTAGTTACTTTTTCGCAAGAAGCTGAGGATAGGTATGCTCATCTGCAAGAGAATGTGGTAACAATTGACAAAACAGTTGCTGAAAAGCATGGAATTCAGGCAATTTATGGGGGGGCAGAGTGTGCACTCGGTTGATATTGCTAAATAGCTAAATAAGGGCTACAACAGGTTTATGTTCGGGCGGCTTTCAAGCTTCGTCCTCCTACAACCCCTGTTTTTTACAGTAGTCTTTTGCTTTTTCATCCTACTTCCGGCATCTGTCCGAGCAGTGGAGGGCAGTTGCTCGTGGCATGGCGGAGTCAATTGTAGTATTGGCCCTGATTGGGATAGTAGTGCCATTTGTAACGATGCTTGGCCGGATAGCGGTGAGCTTTATTTTGAGCAGGCAAAGTGTAGCTCGACTCCAATGTGCACCCAGTATCTCTGGCAACAAATGTCGAATACTCCTGAGATGCAGGCTGACAAGAATAAGTTTTACGAACTTATAGACACAATCAACACTCTGAACATCGAGTATCCTATGATAGAGATTCGTATTCAACAGGACTATGTTGGCAGAGGAGCAACTGCAAGTGGCATTGCCCCAATCATAAAAGGCGAACAAAAGAAGAATAGAGATGCTGCAACAGCGGCCACCTATGAAGCAACCATACTAGACCAGAAACTTCGGAGTGCACAACTTGGTATTAATAAGATTTGTATTGCTTCCGGCGTATCAGCACTACAGTCGCAGCAGACGCAGTCGACACCACAACCATCCCCAGTAGTGATACAACCGCCCCAGTCTCCAGATACATCAAATAGTCCGTATCAAAATATCAGAGAGCACAAAGTATATCGAGAAGTGATGGTTCAACACGACCTGAATCCAGATGCCAGTTGCAGTAAGTTGTCGCTAACTGGTGAAGACCTCGCGATGTGCTACGCCTATGATAATGATCCAAATAAAAATCAATGGACTGTTATTAATAAACCCGATACGACAGTCATTACTCCCACTAAAACTGTGCCTATAGTTGCAACTGTTGATCCAGCACCAAATGTTCAGCCCTTCCTACCAAAACAACCAGTTACTGCCGCTCCGACAGTCAAAAAAACTCAAGCGTTGGCTGCTGTTGCGACCGCGTTGCCAATAAGCACAACAACTGACACGACCGTTGTAACCATCACCCCTAAACAAGACGCAGTCTCAACACAAAAACCTCTATCTCTGTGGGAGAAAGTAGTTTCGCCATTCAAATACCTCTGGGGAATGATATTTAGATAGATTGAGCTGCGCATCTGGCTTGACTTTAGGCACAGAACGGCTATAATTCTGTCAGTTGTTCTCGTGCTTACAAAAAACTTGAAGCGGTCTACAGAGGTGATGTCAAAAAAGGCCACTTTTACGGCTTCAAGACCAACAGAATGCAATTCATCTACTAGGCAAGCCGTCAACTTTTTAGGCTGACCCACCAAACGGTGGTAGATACTGTGAGAGGCGGTATAACTTCTCAAAATCTCATGTGTGTCGGGGTTATGATTCCCTTCAAACAAATCATTTGGCACCTCAGAGGTAGGAATGTGTTGAGTTGGTAGTTCGATAGCACGCCTTTTTGGCGTTCTTATTGAGTTACCAAGTCAACATAATGCGTTAAGCAAGGTTGTTTTTGTGACTTACAAGAGGCGGCTATTGAATGCCGCTTTTTGCTTTATTCGGCTAGACAAAAGCAAAGCCCTTTTCTGGCTTTGCAGGTCTCTAGCCGAGCCTGCACAGCCAAAAGTGGACTTACTTATCACGCAGGCACAGATTCATATGAGTGGAATCATTGTGCGCATTACTCCTTCTGGAGATTATGTCCTAGTTCTAGTTCGGTTAGAGGATGGGCGATACGGGCGCACCTACACAGGAGAGAGTTACAGGAATTACCAACTTTGGCGGGAGCTAAAAGTTGGTGACTTGGTAGCCGGACTTCGTTGGAAGCGGGAAGGTCAGTTGATTATAGATGCTGATTCGCCTGTTCACTTGGCTCAGGACGCTCTGCTGTAGCCTATGTTGAGCACTAAGGCGTGTAGAGAGCATCTAGCGGATATGCCGCTCACAGACGCGCAGGTTGAACGCCTGCGGGATGCTCTTTATGCCTTGGTCGAGAATGTGCCGTTAACTAGTCAGCACCTTTGCAACACTTCAAGTGGCGTTTGATAATTGATGCCCCTGTGCGAACGCTTCCCATTGTAATACGGCAAGTAGTCTGCAAGAGCGGCCGCAAAGTGAATGAGCGTATGCGTCGTACGGTCCAAGCACTCCTCCTGCACGGTGCGATTGAACCGCTCAATGTGCGCGTTGTCGTTGGATTGCCTCACTCGAGAGTGCCGGTGCGTCAAACCTGCAAGCCATAGTCCCTGTGTAAACGAAATTGAAAACTCTGGCCCATGATCGGTCTGCACCATCTCAAAGGCAAAGGTAGCTGCAGCCCTTGCTCTGCGGACAAACTCCACCGATGCATGCGCCGATATCTTTTCCGCAACTTCCGCATATGCCCAGCGCGAGTACAAATCAATGAGCGTGTAGACGTAGAGCCTGCTCCCGTCCGGCAACACGAAATGTACCGTATCGCATTGCAGCAAAGCCCCCGGATGGGTTACTTCGGGTCGTTCGGTGTAGTCATGCGGCCGTTTCCACGGGCTTCTTTCTTTGAGCAAATGGGTGCGCTCCAACGTGCGCTGCACGGATGACAGCGACACGACCAAACCTTCCTTTTTAAGCTCATGATGCACGACCTGCCCACACCGACGATGCCCCAACCTCTTCTTGATGATCGCCGTCACCACTTCTTTTGTGAGCGCATTGGGATGCGTTTTGGGAGCCGATGATTTGGTCGGTATTTCGTGCCAGCCGGTCGCCCACGGATGCTTGCACCACCGTGAGATGGTGCTTGGCTCAACCCCAACATGCCGCGCCACATCTCGCATCGACCAGCCTCGGTACTTCACCAATCGCACTGCGTCCCTGCGCACTTTCCCGAGGTGCGGGTTAGTTGTGTATGCCATACCTAGTGATTTTAGCCCCTAGGTGTTGCGAAGGTGCTGACACATTACGTGTGCTTGACGATTATATAAAAAAAGCTGATACAGTTGAGCTATGCAAAAAGCAATTATCTACTGCCGAGTATCCTCTGAGCGACAAAAGACCGAAGGCCACGGGCTTGATAGCCAAGAGCATCGCTGTCGCGAGCTAGCGAGCCAGAAGGGCTATGAGGTGGAGCGAGTCTTTAGAGACAGCTTCTCCGGCGGCGGCGACTATACCAAGCGCCCTGCGATGTCCGAGTTGCTCGCCTACATGGACGGCAAGCCTTACAACAGTTATGTCGTCATCTTTGACGACCTCAAGCGTCTTGCGCGTGATACCGAGCAATACATCAAACTTAAACGCGCACTAGAGCTTCGCAGGGCTGTCGTGGAGTGTCCCAACTTTGTCTTTACTGCTTCGCCGGAGGGGCAATATGTGGAGACGATTATGGCGGCCACAGCACAGCTAGAGCGCGAGCAGAATCGTAGGCAGGTAATGCAAAAGATGAAAGCACGGCTAGAGCTTGGCTATTGGACTTTTCCCGATGTGCCTAAGGGATATGTTTACAAGAGAGACCCTGTGCAGGGCATGTTGCCAGTGTTTGTGCCGCAGAAAGCGGAGATAGTTAAAGAGGCGCTGGAGGGCTTCGCCTCTGGGCGGTTTATGGAGCAGGAAGATGTTAGACGATTCCTCGCAGAGAAAGATGCTCGGGACGGCAAGCCTGTTTACTTGTCATGGGTTAAGAGACTGCTGACGAAAGTGTTCTACGCTGGCTATGTTGAATATCAGCCGTGGGAGGTAAGTAGGCGGCTAGCTAAGCATGAACCACTTATTGACCTAGCGACATTCGAGCGCATACAAGAACGGTTAGAGGGCAGAACCACAACGCACACGAAAAAGATTCTTAACGAAGACTTTCCGTTGCGGAGCTTTGTGCTTTGCGCCGACTGTAAGCAACCCTACACTGCAAGCTGGACGAAAGGGCGAAGTCGCAAATTCCCTTATTACTGGTGCAAGACAAAGGGCTGCCCAAAGCGATACAAGAGCACCGCTAAAAAAGTGATAGAAGAAGAATTTGAGGCTATCCTCGCAAAGATACAGCCGAGCAAGCAAGTGCTGAGTCTAACGAAAGATATTGTCGCGGATGTCTGGCGAAAAAAGATTGCTGATAGGGTATGGCAGAAGGAAAGGCTGGTTAGGGAAGTTGAACAAACTGAACAAGAGCGTGCAAGGTTTGTGCAGTTAGTATCGAGGGCAACAGACCAGAGCGTTGTGGCGACCTACGAGCAACGGATAGGTGCATTGGTGGAAAAGGAGCTGATTCTAAAAGATTCCCTGATGTCCTTGGCCGAACATGCTCCAAACATTGAAACCGCCATGGATATTGTTTTCGACTTCCTCAAAAACCCTTTAGAGCAATGGAAGAAGGGCAATATCCATACTAAAAAGCTGGTTCTAAAGCTTGTGTTCGAGGAGAATCTTGCCCATGACAAAAATAGCGGGTTTGAAACCGCTATTCTGTCCTTGCCCCTAAGGGTATTTACCCTCCCAGAGGCTCAAAAAGGGCTGCTAGTGGAGATGGGCGGAGTTGAACCGCCGTGCAACAAAGGTTCGTGAGTGCTTCTACAAGGCGTAGGCCATTTATCCGCCTTACGGCGGGTCTTTACCTGCGTGTGTGTGCAGTGGCCAAAACCACACGCGGATGCAGATTCCAAGTTTCGGCTAGTGGCGAAATCAGGTCCACCAGTTATATCCTGTTTTATAACACTCGGCCTCTTCCATCAGGAAAGGGAGAGCGAATGTGACCTTAGGCTCGCGCAGTGGCGAACGAGAGATCATTCACCGAGAAATACGGTGATGCAACTGACTTGGCAGTTATTGTTTTGGAGCTTTTTATGCAGGTCTCCACTGCAGCCTCGCACAACAAACGAGTATCTCTATTGTCTAGGCCTGGCATCCCCGAGTAGGGTACAAGGCTTCAGTCAAAATCAAATCTTAAAGCCACCAGAATTTTCTTGCTAGAAAATTCCTATGCCTCGCACCGTCGTGCTCAGCGTCATTGGCTTTCAGATTTATTTTGCCTTCCGCCCTACTCGGGACGGCCTAAACTATTCGTCTTTCAAGGTTCTGCGCATCTCGCGCTCGGTGTCTCTTTCCTTCAGCACGGCGCGCTTGTCGTACTTTTTGCGGCCGCGCGCGACCGCTATCCGTACCTTTAGTTTGCTTTTTTTATTGTACACCGAAAGTGGGATAATTGTCAAGCCTTTCTGGCCTTCAAAAACGGCCAGCTCGGCTATTTCTTTTTTAGTAAGGAGGAGTTTGCGAGTGCGTGCCGGGTCATACTCTTTGGGGGTATTTTTTGGTTGGTAGGGAGGAACAGACATGCCGGTAATGTATGCCTCGCCGCCGCGCACTATCACGTGCGAGCCCTCCAATTTGCCGTGATGCGCGCGCAAGCTTTTGACCTCATGGCCAAGCAGCTCTATGCCAGCCTCGTATTCCTCAAGGACTTCATAATCAAACCGTGCCTTTTTATGCTCTACCAAGTTCATGCAAAAACTATAGCATCACTCGACCGTTTTTACTTATTTTGCTCGGAATGGTATAGTCTTTCCACATGGCCGGGCCAGGAAATACTCAAGGCGGCGGCAAGCGGCCAAACCGCCGCATGCCGCACATAAACCCGCGCGGGATGTTCCCGCGGCGCGACTCGTTTTGGGCCAACCTGCTTACCAGTGTGGCGCTGTTGCTGTTGCTTACCGCCGGCTATGCCTACCTGACAGAAAGCAATACCAGTACCCCCGAGACGATCGCTATTTCCCAGCTGGCGCTTGATGTAAGCGCGGGCAGCGTTGCCACCATTGTGGTAGACGGCAACAATCTGGCTGTTACCTATAACGACGAAGCCAAAACAGAAAAGATTTCCAAAAAAGAGCCAGACGCGGCGCTGACCGAAACGCTGACAAACTACGGCGTTTCCAAAGAGGCGCTCAGCAAAGTCTCGATAGACATCAAAAAACAGAGCGCGTGGCAGTTTTGGCTCTCTGCGCTGGCACCGTTCTTGGCGCCTCTGCTTTTGATCGCATTTTTTGTGTGGTACCTCTCCCGCCAGGTAAAGGGTGCGGGGATGCAGGCGTTTTCCTTCGGCCAGAGTAAGCCGCGGCTGACCGACCCCAATGACGCTGCCTCGCGCGTGACCTTTAAGGATGTCGCTGGGGCCAAAGAGGCGAAGGAGGAGCTCTTGGAGATAGTAGACTTCCTTAAAAATCCTAAAAAGTTTTTGGACATCGGGGCGCGCATCCCCAAGGGCATTTTGCTTATGGGTGCGCCCGGCACGGGGAAGACCTTGCTTGCGCGCGCGGTCGCAGGCGAGGCGGGGGTGCCGTTTTTCTCTATCTCGGGCTCGGAGTTTGTGGAGATGTTCGTGGGGGTTGGCGCCAGCCGCGTACGCGACCTCTTTATGACCGCCAAAAAAGCGGCGCCGGCTATTATATTTGTCGACGAGATAGACGCGGTGGGCCGTGTGCGCGGCACCGGGGTAGGAGGCGGCAACGACGAGCGCGAGCAGACACTCAACCAGATTTTGGTCGAGATGGACGGCTTTGAGCCAAACGAAAAAGTTATTGTCATGGCCGCAACCAACCGCCCAGATGTTTTGGACCCGGCGCTCTTGCGCCCCGGCCGCTTCGACCGACGGGTGGTTATAGAGTTGCCGGACCGTGGCGACCGTTTGGAGATTTTAAAAATTCACGCGCGCAAAAAGCCGCTGGCCGAGGATGTTAATTTGGAAGTGGTAGCCGAGCGCACCCCGGGCTTCTCGGGTGCCGACCTCTACTCTCTGATGAACGAGGCCGCAATTTTAGCCGCACGGGAAAACCGCAAGAGCGTGGCACAGTACGACCTGATCCGCTCTATAGAAAAGGTGATGCTCGGCCCTGAACGCCGCAGCCACGTGCTCAACAAAAAGGAGAAAGAGATTACTGCTTACCACGAGGCGGGGCACGCGCTGGTAGCAAGCGTTTTGCCCTATGCCGACCCGGTACACAAAATTTCAATCATTTCCCGCGGGCGCGCGGCCGGCTACACGCTCAAGCTACCGCTTGAGGACAAAAGGATGCAGAGCAGGCGCGAGTTTTTGGACGACATCGCGATGTCTTTGGGCGGCTATGTGGCGGAAAAGATGGTGTTTGGCGACGTGACCACGGGCCCTTCAAACGACCTGCAGGTGTTGACCGCGCTCGCGCGCGACATGGTTGCCCGCTATGGCATGAGTGACAAAATGGGCACCGTAGCGCTTGAAGGCGAGGGCGGCCGCGCCTTGTTTGGCCGCGGGGTGGAAGCTCACGAATATTCGGAAAAGGTGTCGGCCGAGATAGACGCCGAAGTTAAGAAAATAATAGACGAGGCGTATAAAAAGGCCTCCGACATTATCACCAAACACCGCACGCTCTTGGATGCCATTGCGCGCCGCCTTGTGGAGGTGGAAACCATAGAGCGCGAAGAGTTTGAGAAAATACTTATTGCACACGGCATTACCCCAAAGAAAAAAGAGGAGATAGCGGTAGAGCCAAAAGTAGTGAATTTCTAACCCAGACCAGCGCGACGAGAAAAAGAGACCCCCAGCCGCGCGCATGCGCGCGGCTGGGGACTTTTCGTGTTCGTGGAGATCAGTCGCCATTGACCCAGAGAATCTGGATCCCCTGGCAGGCAGGGCAGCGGAAGGCAATGGGTGGGTTATATCGCCCCTGGTGCTCTGGTTTTTTGCGCTCCTTCTCCGCCTCAATGTCGTTTTTCTTGGCGCGTGCCAGCGACGTGTCGTCAGCCGGGCAGACCGGCGATTTGGACACCGAACGCTCCTTGTCGCACACAGAGCATTTGTAGGTAACCAACCAGAAATCCTCGTGAAAGTTGTTGACCTGCCGGCTAAAGCGCCAGTTATGCTCGCATTCTTCCTGAGCGGTGTGGATTGCGGCAATAGCTTTCGCAATAATCTCGTGCCCTTGCTGAATACATTTCCAAGCATCGGCGATACGGCTCGCTGTGTCTTTCATCGGCTTTCTCCATTCAGAGTGTGAGGAACCCGAGCGTACATTAGCATAAGGTGTAAAAAATGGAACCCCGGCCATGGGCCGGGGTAGTTGCTCGCTCGCTCACGAATCAGACTTCGGGAGTGCGCGGCTCCATAGGTGCGGAGGAACCCGGAGAGGATATCTCCCCAAAAATGACAGCGCTTCTTTATCTTGGCGGCATATCATTTCTTTTTTCTTGGCTGGCAGCGCCTTGTACTCGGCCGAGTCCTCATAAGCTTTAGAGCCGAATATGTAGATTGCCAACGGAGGCAGGTACCCTCCCATGTCCTGTGTTGAAAGAAGATCCGTCTCTTTCAAAAGCCACCCGAGACTCCAAAACTCCACACCGACAGCGCCGCGCTTCTGATCATACAGGGGATAGGCAAGGTCGTGGAGGTGTGTCGGCAAGACATGCCTCATGACACATTCTTCTTTTCTCGGGTCAAATCCTGGTAGGAAGCAGTCGAGGATGTGCATTGAGCCGTGCCATAGAATTTTTTCTCCCCGTTCTACCGCCTTCAGCCACTCTATTTGTGCCGGGTGGGTGTCCAAGGTTACCATGGAGGCATCTCCTTGTGTGCTGTTGAAGAACCCACAGCAGGATACCATAAAAAAGAGTAGCCCGTCGCACGACATGTCGTGCGACGGGCCCTGCCTCTATTCCCCGAGTATCATTTCAAGCAGCGCTTTGCGGATTTGGAGTCCGTTGTCCGCTTGCCGGAAGTACGCCGCCTGTGGGAGAAGGTCGACTGCCGGATCGATTTCGTCAACCTTAGGCAGGGGGTGCATAATCCTTGCTTCTGGCCGCATGCGCTCGGCGAGCGATACAGTGAGTCGATACGAACCCTTAAGTCGCTCGTACGCGGCTGGGTCGCTGAAGCGCTCTTTTTGCACCCGAGTCATATAGACGATGTCTACCGACTCGACCACCTTACCAAGATCGGTCCCAAGTGTAACGTCCACCTTATGTCTCTTGAGATAGGCAATAATATCATTTCCGATCATGAGTTCCCACGGAGCAATAAAGTGTATCTGGTTCCCGGGGAACTTGCCGAGCAGGTAGGCCAGAGACCGGACAGTACGCCCATGCTTGAGGTCGCCAACCATGGCTACGGTTAGGCCCTCAGTCCTACTGATCTCCTTTTTTATGGTATAGAGATCGAGGAGAGACTGTGTCGGATGTTGTCCTCCGACCCCGCCGCACCCGGCGTTTATGACCGGCACCCAGATATTGTTGCTCTGCAGGATGTCCCGCGCCCGCATTGCCGCGGTGTCTTCTTGATGGCGCAGGATAATGGCATCTCCATAGGACGCAATAACTCGGATACTGTCCTCGAGTGTCTCTCCCTTTGCAACCGAGGAAAGAATCGACGCATTTTCAGTGTCGAGCCGAGTGCCACCAAGGTCGTCGACCGCCGCTTCGAACGAGAAGCGCGTCCGCGTACTCACTTCGTAAAAAAGTAGGATGACACGCTTGTTCCGTAACGCGCTGTTGCGCCTTCCTCGTGGGAGTTTGTCCGCGCGATCAAAGATGTCTTTGAGCAGGCCGCAGTCGAAGTCTTGCGACCATATGATAGACTGCCCACGCAGTCGGTGGGGCGCCACTTTTTCCAACATAGTATCCTCCGTTGTTTGCTAAAGAACCCACGGCAGGATAGCACGGAAAGCGCATTTAGAGTACAGTAAAAAGCGCACGGGCGCGTAGCTCAATGGTAGAGCCCTCGTCTTATACACGAGTGGTTGTAGGTTCGAGTCCTACCGCGCCCACACGAAGCTTTCCTCGACCCTCATAGCTTTATGCGACCGCGTGCCGCCATAGCTGGCTTCAGCGGTGGAGCAAGTAAGTAGCGAAGTTGGGCCGCGCCCACAAAAAATATCCGCGGCAGGGTTAATGCCGCGGATCGTGGGAGATTTTTCAAATGACAAGGACGGGCTCGCTTTGCTCCGTAATCCATGCGAGGGCCTGTTTTTCGTTTTCAAAAGCTCTTCCGGTGACCTGCTTTCCTTCCACAATGGCAAAGCCATAGGCCATGTCCACCCAGATAGAGCCCTTGGCCTCCGTTACTTTTCCTTTCATAACAACAAAGTCATCATCTTTGCTGTGGCGAAAGGCGACCACGCATGGGTCACCTATTTTCAAATTCAATCTCATCCGTATTCCTCCTTTTATGAATCTGTTCGCATTAGTACTTCTGCTACTTCTAACTTAGTAGCGTAGCAAAAAGAAACCGTTTACTCAAAGTGCATTGTCTGCGTGCGCCTGTGCAATGCCTCGGCTAAGAGCGGGTGTCGTGCAAGTGGCTCGTCTTTTTGTATAAGTGCGAGCGCTTCAAAGCGCGCCGCCTCCACGAGTTTTAAGTTTTTAAGCGCCTCCATGCCCACGTCGGAAATGCCCCACTGCTCGCGCCCGGCCAAGGTGCCCGGCCCGCGCTGGAGCAGGTCCATTTCGGCCAATTCAAACCCGTTTTTGGCGGTGGTAAGGGCCTTCAGCCGCGCAAGTGTTTTTTCTCCGCGTGTTTCGGGGCACACAAAGCAGTATGCCTGGTGGTTTGAGCGCACCACGCGCCCGCGCAACTGGTGGAGCTGGGAGAGCCCAAATCGCTCCGCACCCTCTACCATAATCATCGTGGCATTGGGGACATTAACGCCAACCTCCACTACCGAAGTCGCCACGAGTATGTCTATTTCGTGCGCCAAAAACTTTTTCATCACCGCATCTTTTTCTTTTGGCTTCATTTTGCTGTGGAGCACTTCTATTGAATACTCAAGGAATACTTCTTTTTTAAGCCGCTTGGCCTCTTCCTTTACCGACTTAGCCTGGAGCGCGAATGCTTTTTGCGGGTCCGGTTCGTCAATGCGCGGGCAGACGATGTATGCCTGCCGCCCAGTCGCGAGTTCCGCACGCATTTTTTCATACGCCTTGCCGCGCTCGCCCGGGGCTACCACTTCGGTGATTATAGTTTTGCGGCCCGGCGGCATCTCGTCGAGTAGGGTCAAGTCGAGGTCGCCATAGAGCGTTAGGGCGAGCGTACGGGGGATAGGCGTTGCGGTCATCGAAAGGAGATGGGGGAGGCGCGCGTCCTTGCGGGCAAGTGCGCGGCGCTGGTTGGTGCCGAAGCGATGTTGCTCGTCAATAATAACCAGTGCGAGGTGTTTAAACTGCACCGACTTTTGTATCAGCGCGTGTGTTCCGATGACTACCGATATCTCGCCGCCCGCCACCCACTTCAAAAGTTGCGCGCGAGAAATGGTGGTGGCCTTGCCGCGTGCTGCTTTGGAGGGAAATTTGTAGCAGCCACTGCCGGTGATTAACCCAATATTGATGGGGTGGTGCGTAAAATATTGTATAAAAGACTCAAAATGTTGTTTGGCCAAAATTTCTGTCGGTGCCATATAGGCAACCTGGAGCGTGCCGAACGTCTGCCCCGCGGGCCATGTGGCAACCGCCGCAAAGGCCGCAGTGGCCGCCACGGCGGTTTTGCCACTACCTACGTCGCCTTCGAGCAAGCGCGACATCGCGTGGCCGCTCCCCAAGTCCTCCAGCACCGCGTCTATAGCGCGTTTTTGCGCTATGGTGGCGGTAAAAGGGAAGGAATCTACAAAAGCCGCTATATCTTTTTTGGGCGGTTTTATAGCAAAAGATTGCCCACGCGCGGCGCGCATCTTTTCTCGCCCGCGCGCAAGCTGGATGTAAAACACCTCTTCAAACGCAAAGCGCTTGCGCGCGGCCTCGGCATCGAGGGCGGCGCGTGGCGCGTGGACCCACACTAGCGCAGTGACAAGAGTGGGTAAGTTATAGCGCTTGAGTATCTCTTGGGGAAGTGGGTCTTCCACACGCGCGAGCACGCCGCTCGTCAGTACTTTTTCTATCGCATGACGAAACCACAGTGAGGTAACCCCTCGGCTCTCTTGGTACTGTGCAAACAGTTTGTTATCTCGCGCCGATCCAGAAGTGTCTTGATATATCAAGTCACTCTCCTCGACAGGTTTCTGTTTTAAAGACGATTCCTCGCGGCTTGCCAAAGAGGTGCCGCCTTGGGTCTTAAAGAGCCCGATATCAGATGCAGAGACGCGCTCAAGTTCCGGGTTGGCTAGATACATTTTAGTACCGGTGCCGGCAACCTTGCCGGTGGCTTTTACCAAAGTGCCCGTGAGATACATCTTGGCGATGTATGGTTGGTTAAACCACATGCATTTTATTTTGCCGGTAGAATCTTTAAGCGCTCCTTCCGAAACGGGGATCTTGCGCTTCCACGACCTTCTCGTCTCGAGCTTTTCGAGTGTACCCACTATACTCACCGAAGTGCCAGGTATCAGACCGGCAATGCTCACCTCATTTCCGCCCTGCTCGTGGCGAAAGGGAAAGTGGTAGAGCAAGTCCTCTACGGTGGCTATACCAAGCCGCGCTAAAGCCGCGCGCTGTGGCTCGGCCAGTCGAAAGTGCATGGTAAGGATATCTTGCAATTTCATGTTGATAACAGTATACCACCTGCGTGAAGTTTAACTTCACGCTCCTGTAATGGTACACTGATGGGATGCGCACCACACCACTAGTAGAAGGAGAATATTACCATCTTTACAATCGAGGAGTAGATAAACGAACCGTCTTTACAGATCCGGGGGAATACAAGCGTTTCCTTGCTTACTTATATATGCTCAATAGCCACAGAGATGATATACGACCGTCTGATTTTTTCCGTACTCATACGGTGCAAGACGCCTTTGGAATTAAACGTGGAAATTGTCTAGTGGCACTAGGCGCTTATTGTCTAATGCAAAACCATTTTCACTTATATGCAACGCCGCTGGTCGAAAATGGTATATCAAAATTTATGCAACGACTGCAGACTGCATATACTAAATATTTCAATGAGAAACATAAACGCACCGGATCACTTTTCGGCTGCACATTCAAATCACAACATATTTCGACTGACAGACAAGCTAAATATCTTTTCTCTTACATTCATCTTAATCCAGCGAAGCTGGTAGATCCTGTATGGAAGGAAAGGGGGCCTCGTGACTGGAAGAAATTACTGATATTTATAGAAAAATACCCTTACTCGAGTTATACAGAATATTTGTCAAATCAATATAACATCATCGAACCATCTCATTTTCCTTCATACCTGAAAAATAGAAAAGAAAAAGCTAATCACATAACCGATTGGCTACAATATCAAGAGTCCGCGTGAAGCTAAACATCACGCACCGATGATAAAATATATTGTGTCACAATATGCGTAACAAAAACTCATGAATAAGAAAGACCTAGGCAAAAAAGCGCTCGCGCTACACAAAAAACTCGGCGGCAAGATTTTTACCGGGCTGGCGATACCCATCAAAACTCGGGACGAACTTTCTCTGGTGTATACCCCGGGCGTGGGGGCTGTCTCAACTTACGTGGCCAAGCATCCTAAAGCGGCGCGCGATTACACCATAAAAGGCAAGATGGTTGCGGTTATCTCCGACGGCTCGGCGGTGCTGGGACTCGGCAACATAGGTCCTTTGGGAGCACTCCCGGTGATGGAGGGCAAGTGCGCGCTCTTTAAAACATTTGCCAATGTAGACGCATTCCCTTTGGTTCTTGATACCCAAAACGTCGACGAGATAGTAGAAACTATTGTGCGCATCGCGCCGGCTTTTGGCGGCATAAACTTGGAAGATATTTCCGCGCCGCGCTGTTTTGATATTGAGGCGCGGCTAAAAGAGCGCCTCGACATACCGGTAATGCACGATGACCAGCACGGCACCGCCATTGTGGTGGTGGCGGCTTTAATAAATGCCGCCAAGGTGGTAAAGAAGAAATTTGCGGAGCTGCGCGTTGTTATAGCCGGAGCGGGTGCCGCCGGCACGGCCGTGGCAAAGCTGCTACTGTGCGCCGGGATAAAGGACATTATTGTGCTAGACAGCAGAGGCCCCATTGTGCGCGGCAGGGAGCGGCTTACTATATATAAAGAAGAGTTGGCCGATTTGACCAACCCTCGTGGCATTTCCGGCGACCTCAATGACGCAATGCGTGGAGCCGACGCGGTTATTGGGGTTTCGGGTCCCGGCATCATAAAAGCAGAGCAGGTACGGCGCATGGGGGAGAAGTCTATAGTCTTTGCACTCGCAAACCCGGTGCCGGAGATTATGCCGGATGAAGCCTTGCGTGCTGGGGCTAAGGTGGTAGCAACAGGCCGCAGCGATTACCAAAACCAGATAAACAACTCTTTGGTTTTCCCGGGGGTGTTTCGAGGGGTGCTGGATCACCGGGTTAAAAAAATAACCGACGAGATGAAGTTGGCCGCCGCAAAAAACCTTGCGGCATTGGTAAAGAAGCCGACCGCACAAAAAATAATCCCCGGGCCGTTTGAAAAGGGCGTGATGCAAGCCGTCGCGCGCTCTATAAAATAAAAAAATAAAACCCCGCCGCGGTATTGCCGCGGCGGGACGAAAGTTGCTACTGGCTTTCACACCAATGTAGAAGCGCTCTAAACTGCTCCTCAAGTTTTTTCACTCGGCACTCATTGAGTCCGAGCTTGGAGTGTGTGTGGGTTGCGTACACGCTCCCAAACTCAAGCCACATCGAGACCTCGCGGGCGCACTTGAGCGCCTCGGTAGGCCACGGCGCACTGTCTTGCCCCTTCCGGCGCTCGCGTGCGAGCGCGTGCCCGATAATGGCGGCGCCGGTGATAAAAAGGTTGACCGAAGGTTTAGGCTCCTGTAGCCGTGCGACCAACACGCGCGCCCTCCGGTAGGGTTTGGGAGCCTTAAGCGCCTTACAGTTGGCGATAATGCACCTTTTTGCAACCGCATTGCGTCCAGCAAAATGTGTGATAAGTGCGCCACAGGCCAGCCGGTCTGCGGGGCTTTCTTCGGAAAGCAGATTCTGCTTTTTCCTAGGGCGGAGCTTCCTTAGCAGTCCTACAATGAGGGTCCTGCAAGAACGCGGCGGCTCAGGAGAAAAAGGTTCGGTTTCAAACATTCTCTCGGTTTCCTTTTTCTGTTTGTACTACACCAACCGCGGGCGCGGTTAGTTCTGAAACAACAATAATCCATATACTATATTTGTCAATAGAGTGTTATACACAGCTATAAAAGGGTAAAATGGGCTTCCGGATGAAAGGAACCATCTTTATATCCGTCTTATTATGGCAGATGCACACCAAGCGTTTGAAAAAGCTTTTGAGGAGTACTCCGACGAGCTCTTTCGACATGCGAGCATACGGCTTTCCGACCGCGAGCGGGCACTGGAACTCACCCAGGAGTGTTTTACCCGCACATGGGAGTATATGGCGCGTGGCGGGCAGGTACTCAACTTCCGCCCGTTTTTATATCGGACGCTCAAGCACCTTATTATCGATGAGTACCGTAAACATAAAACACACTCGCTTGAAGCTATGGTAGAGGAGAGCGATGGAGGGAGTGTCGAAATGTTTTTGCCCGCAGACGAGACAAACACTCTTGCCGCGGCGGTAGAGCGCTTTGAAGGCACCGAAGCGTTGCAAAAACTGCGGGAGCTCCCCGACCTCTACCGCGAAGTGCTGCTTATGCGCTATGTAGAAGGGCTGGTACCAAAAGAAATAGCCGAATATTTGGAAGAAAGTGAAAATACCGTGTCGGTACGCATCCATCGCGGGCTCCACAAACTACGCGCGCTACTCGAAGAGACAGACATGCAATAATTATGAACCACCAACTCCGTAACCTACGCAAAGAAGCATATCAAATTCGCCTCTCGCAAGCGGAGCGTTCCCGCATGCGCCAGCATATTTTTGGTGAAGCTTTCGCAGTGGCTAACCCCTACCTGGTTTCATATAATTGGTTTTCTCTGCGCCTCGCGTTACCTATGGCGGCGGTACTGGTGGTAGTACTCGGCACCGGCACAGTGTACGCGGCCGGTGGTGCGCTGCCAGGCGACACTCTATATACTGTAAAAGTTGACATAGCCGAGCCTCTGCGCGGTACGTTCGCATTTTCCCGAACCGCACAGGCCGAGTTCCATGCCAGTGTCGCCAAAACACGCATGGAAGAGGCCGAAAAACTTGCCTCGCAGGGTCGTTTGACCGCTTCGACTACCGTATCGCTTGAAGAAAATTTGAATGAGCATGTCGCGGCGGCGCAAGCGATAACCAAAACACTGGCCGAGGATGATCCAGACACTGCAACAGAAGTAACAACCGCACTCGACTCGTCGCTCTCGGCCCACGGTGCCATACTGGCGTGGCTGGGCAAGGACAGTGCAGACAGCGACACACGGGAACACTCGGCGCGTATGGCTTTAGCTATTGGCGAGTCACGCGCGCAGTACAAAAAGAGTTCTAGTATGTTGGATGCTCCTCAAACACTTTCGGTTGCTGAAACTTCTGCGGATGATAGCATAGATCGCGCCGCCTCTAAATCGCAGAAAAAATCAGAAAGTCAGCTTGCCGATGTGCAAAAACAGTTTAAAGAATCCAAGACTTCGTTTGGCACCTCAACCGCAGAGCGCGTGGAAGGTCGTTTTAAGGAAATACGGCAACAGATAGATGCGGGTGATACTGTTGGGGCTCTGCGCGCCGGTGTCGAGCTGTCTGAATTTATTGAGGCGGGAGATAAATTTGACGGTAATATACTCGAGCACCTGATCCGAGAAAAAGTCAACAAACAAGACAAGGAAGGCGACAAAAGCAACGATGGAAGCGACGATTGAATTCTTGACACGTACATTCTTGCTACTCGGCAGTCTCTTTAGCTTTGTGTATGGCCCCCCTGTGCAAAAGCCGGTGGCGCATGCAACAGTACCACAGGTGCAATTTGCGCTGTCAGAAGTGAAAATACTCGCGGTAGGCGATATGTTATTTGACCGCTCTTTGCGCCGCATTGCCGAAACAGACGGCGGCTATCTGTTTGCCTGTTCCGAGGCGTTGTTTGCTCAGGCCGACTTTGCGGTGGGGAATTTGGAAGGGCCTATAACCTCGACCAGCTCGCAGAGCCAAGGGAGCACGGTGGGGAGCCCGGAAAATTATATTTTTACCTTTCCCACAAACACAGCTAACCTCTTGGCTGCGCACCGCTTTGGCGCGGTTAATCTCGGCAACAACCACATCGGCAACTTTGGGCGCGAGGGCATTGCCTCGACGCGCGAGTACCTCGCCGCTTCTGGCGTCGGGTACTTTGGCGGCGTGGGCGGAGAAGAGCCCGTGGCGCGCACCGACTACAATGGTATAAAACTTTCTTTTGTAAGCCACAACGAGTTTGGTGGAACACCGCCCGAAGATGTCGCGCAAAAAATAAGTTCAGAGAAGGCAGCAGGCAGGGTAGTGGTGGTGTATGCGCACTGGGGGGACGAGTATTCGACCTCGACTACGCGCTTGCGGCCGGTGGCAGAACTTTTTGCCAATGCGGGTGCGAGTGTCGTTATCGGTTCGCACCCGCATGTGGTTTTGGGCCACGAGTACCTAGGGCAGACGCTCGTGTACTATTCACTCGGCAATTTTATTTTCGACCAATATTGGAATGCGGATGTCTCTCACGGGCTTGCCCTTTTACTGCGTCTATTTTCCGACGGCACCGTAGTGGCACAGGAATATCCGGTGGCCCTAACCCCAGACGGCCGCACCTGTCCGATTAAAACTTAAACTACGGCCAGAGGCGGGAGATGCGGCTACGTCTTATTTGGTGTAAGGTATTTGGGTAACGGAGAGGTGCCAGAGCGGTCGAATGGAGCAACCTGCTAAGTTGTTGACCGGGAAACCGGTCCGAGGGTTCGAATCCCTCCCTCTCCGCATTGACAAATAAGTATCAATGTGTTCTTTTTGCTCGCAAAGAGTTATAATTGTTTACGTTTAAGCATAACTGCGTTAATGGCCACCACGACAGTACTGGTCGACATGAGCACCGCCGCAATCGCAGGATCAAGAATAATACCTTTAAAAGCCAGTGCTCCGGCCGCCAAAGGCAATGCGATTATGTTGTAGCCGGCTGCCCACCAAAGGTTTTGAATCATCTTTGTGTAGGTCATCTTGGAAAGATTGATGATTTTTACAATGTCCCGTGGGTCATTGCGAACAAGAATAATCCCGGCTGACTCAATAGCAACATTTGTCCCAGCACCAATCGCTATACCTAGATTGGCCTGGGTGAGCGCTGGAGCATCGTTGATGCCATCCCCAACCATAGCGACTTTCATGCTGCGCTTTTGAAGTTCTTTTACTTTTTCTGATTTCTGATGCGGTAATACGCGAGCAAAATATTCGTCGATCCCGAGCTCCTGGCTTACCCACGCCGCCACATCTTCGGAATCGCCGGTTATCATAGCGGTCCGCACCCCCATTTCTTTAAGCGACTTGATTGCCTCGCGGGATTCCTCGCGGATGATGTCAGCAAGAGCCATGGCTCCCAAGAGCTTGCGATCTTTGAGAGTGAAGATGATAGTCTGCCCTTTCTTTCCGGCATCCTCCACTTGCCTCGAGATTTCATTTGGGATTTTTATCTCCATACTTTCGAGAAGTGCCGGTCCACCCACCATGACTTCCGTTTCGAGAATTATCGCTTTCACCCCTCTACCTTTTAAAGCCTCAAACTTCTTAGGATCACTCAGGGTAAGGCCACGCTCTTTCGCCTTGTGTACTACAGCTTTCGCAATAGGATGTTCAGATAAAGTATCAAGAGAAGCTGCGAGTCCTAGAACCTCATCTTTGGTTTGACCGGAGAGACTCCATATTTCCACCACTCCGAACTCACCGCGGGTTAAGGTTCCCGTCTTATCGAAGAGTACCGTATCAATCGTCCGAGCCGCTTCAAGAGCAATCCTCTGTTTGACGAGAAAGCCATTGTGCGCCGCTTTTGTAGTAGATATTGATGCGACCAATGGAACCGCAAGCCCCAATGCGTGTGGACAGGCAATGACCAGAACGGCCACAAGACGTGCCACTGCAAATGCAACATCCGAACCAGCCAGAAGCCAGGCGGTTAGCGTAATACCGCCTCCCGCAACCGCAACAACCGTTAAGTAGAAAGCCGCTCGATCTGAAAGCATCTGCAGTCTGGACTTGGAAGCCTGTGCTTCGGCAACTAAGCGCATCACGCCGGCAAGGAAAGTTTTTTCCCCGATGTTAGAGACGTTGATTTTAAGAGCGCCATCGCCATTTATGGTACCGGCAATAACAGCATCATTCTCCTTTTTAGATACCGGCTTTGATTCCCCGGTTACCATAGACTCATTCACGTCGGACTCACCATCCATGATTTTCCCGTCAGCAGGAATTTTAGCTCCCGGCCTCACCAGCACGAGATCATTTTCTCGAAGTTCAGAAAGTACAATCGTTTCTGTTTTTCCATTCCGAATCACTTCGGCAGTATCTGGAAGGAGTTTGCTTAGTTCTTTAAGCGCACCCTGCGCTCCACTCACGGCCCGCATTTCAAGCCAATGACCAAGAAGCATGATGGTAATCAGCGTAGTCAGCTCCCAGAACAAAGTTTCTGCGTCGGCAAACACCGCATACACGCTCCAAATATAAGCAGCCGAAATAGCGATACCAATGAGCGTCATCATCCCGGGTAAACGTCCCTGAATTTCTCTCCATGCTCCTGTAAGAAATACCAAGCCGCCATAGAAAAATACAATGGAGCCAAGTACCAAAGGCATATATTCCAGCCCTGGGAACGCAGGCAAAGACCATTTGAAAATTGTCTTCAAAACATCGGCGTAAAGAACTACCGGGATTGTGAGAATCAAGCTCACCCAGAATTTTCTAAGAAACATCGCCGTACTATGACCGGCATGCTTATCATGCGTACCATTATCCATGTCTGCCTTCTTCTTTTTTGCCGGCACAAGTTGCATACCACACTCCGGACACATCCCGGGCTTATCCTGTCTTATCTCCGGATGCATGGGGCACGTATAGATCATGCCTGATTCTCTTTCTTGCATTGTATTGTGATTCATATATTTATAAAAATTGTTACTCAACTAAAGTCCATGAAAATAATCTTTGTATACCACCAACTTCCTTTATATTTAATTTCAGATGTTGAGGATAAGGTGTAATCGGAGCAAAGAAAAGGACACCTTCTCTGTGATGGCCTCCTGCCGGCGCACCTTCCCATCTCGCCGGGCTGTATTCTTTGCCAGAATCATCAGTAAGTATAGCAACTTTGGTCATGTCTTGAGCCAATTCAACAGAATGAGTATCCATGACTACATCAAACTTCCATTCTCTCGAGTCCGCTGAAAGAATAATCGGGGTGACGGTCACGGTAACACTCGCTTGGTCGTCAATTTTAGATTCCCATTTTTGTTCTGTGCTTATAACCTTTGAATTGTCATTGGTCGGGCTGGAAGCTGGTTTTGGATTATAGAAAATAAGAAAACCTCCTATAAACGCAAGCGCTAATACAAATATTGTTATTGCTTTACTCATGACTTTTTTTGAATTTAATAATTCTGGTTATCATATATCCGATGCCAAATATATTAGAAGCGAGACCAACCCAGAAAAGCTCGACCTGATACTGCGCTACAAACGTGACGAACCCCGTCACTCCGAGAATAGGCACCAGATTCACTAGATAGTGAGCGCAACAGGAGATCATGGCCGCTGTGGAGGTGGTCCCAGATACACCAACTATCTTACCCATACCTTTTCCGCTATGCACCAAGCTTTTGATGTACTGATACAATGCGATCTGAATTCCGAAGCCTACTACCAAGCTGATAATAAAATACCAAAAATCAGCGAACTGGCTTTGAGCAAAACTCCAACCGGAGACCAATGTTAACACCGCAAAATAAACTCCAAGCAGGATTGTGCTTGCAATGATTCCGTACAGAGCCGGTTTTGTGATGTTGTTAGTCATGGTTATTTTGTGATAAAAACTTTGGGGTCTTTCTCAAATTACTGTTTACAATGGTCGGAACAAAACGAATATTTAATTCCTTCATGAATAAAATCGATGCCTTCCGTAGGAGTTTTCCATGACAATTTATTAGTGGCAACAGCCGCCATGCTTATGTTCATCCTTTGCACCAGATTATTTTGTCGAAGCATCGTCTATTTCAATAATTATTTATTGGTAAGACTTGAATTGTGCATCCATACGAAATAGGAAGCGAAAATCCAAGCAAAGACGAACATATAGATTGCACCAAGGATGAAGCTACCGAAACTAATCCATGTAAAGCCGGGCAGAGTTTCAAAAATGGTGTGATGGATCTGTATTCCGGCCGCTGACCGCAACGGAAGAAATCCGCCCAGCACACAAAGAACGTATGCCACCTCGGCCCCAAGAACACATTTCCAGCCGTATTTTTTAAGTGATAGTTGCATATTTTTGATTATTTGATAATTTCATATTTTAATTAAGTTAAGTGGATAATCTATATTCCGCATCCGCCCTGCTGTCGCTCGGGCGTAATCGTCTCTCCGGTGCCTACTCCGCAACCGCTTCCACCCTTCTGTTGCCCTGACTGGGGAACTTGAGCGGCAATTTTTGCAAAACCTGAACCGCTTGAATATTCCGCACCAAGAAGCATTTGTGGAGTTACAGTCTTTGAATCAATGCCTTTTATTTTGAGATATTGAGCAATAGTCTCGTATTGATCCGGGAACCAAGTCATGTTGGCTATTATGGCCGCATTCCACATCTCTACCTCTGTCGCTCCTTGTGATGCCAAGTATTCAAGAAGTCCGAGCATGGCCATGCCATGATTGCAGTCCGGGAAATAGGTTGAGTTGTTGCAACATGGTCTGTAAGTTCCTTTTGCAATTTTCTCCACAAGCGCCTGCTGACCTGATGTGAGAGTGGCCAAAGTATGTTTGTTGTAGTGATCCATTACTGGTCCAGCTGTCACTGTCCATCCTCCAACTGATGCCATGTTTGTAGGGCCGCCATACCGAGAGTCCATAATCGGTCCGCTCAGAAGAACCTGATTTTTATTGGCCAAACCATATGCCCAGAGTAAATTAAGCTCTGTCACTCCAGAAAGCTTGGTGAGATCAATAGTGCCATTAGCGATCAAGATTTCGAGCATTTTCTTTTCTGCTTCAAGAGGCAGTATATTTCCGCCTTCGGTTAAGGTTTCTTGAACATTTTGTGCGTTAGAATTATTTGCGGTTTGCATTTGCAACGAGCGATTTCCATCGTTATAAACCATGGCTCCTGCGACCATGACTCCGGCAACGACGACGGCTATCGGGAGCATATACTTATCGCCAAACTTTTTTAGTTCTTCTTGGACCGGCTCCTCTCGTGTTTCGTGTTCTGTTTTATTTTCCATATGTTACCTTGTTATTTATTTTTCGTCACAACAGTCTTCCATTTTTTTAACTATTTCTTCGACTGACCATGATTCATTGATGTCCTTTGATGTAGAGGGTCCAGCTGCCCGCAGTCTTTTAATTGTTTCTTTTATACCCAAAGTCCTGATCTCATTGAGAATTAGACGCCGCTGTTCACATTTCTCGCAATGAGGTATGTGGAGAACCTTAGCAATCTTAGCAATAGCATTACCAAGTTTTAATTGTTTATCCTGAGCCGAGTCGAAGGGTTGTTTGGTACTCATGTCGGTTATCGGTTAGAAGGAAAATATAAGGAGGCCGAGGATGACCATGGCAATGCCGCCCCAGAGCCTCATGTGCTTTGTTTCCGACTTTTTCCAGCGGTTAACTTTCTCGATTAGCGTGTCATCGCTTGCGATGAGCAGAATGATAACGAGCGGCAAGATGAATATCAGATTGTAGAGCAAAAGATAGCCCACGCCGGTAAGGTATGTTCCCTGATCATGCAACAGTCCTAGCACCATAAGATACGGGCCGCCGGTGCAGGGAAACTCGCATAAACCCACCAAAGCGCCCAGCAAGAACACCGCCGGAAGCGAGGCCTTGTTCATGAGTGCGGCAATTTTGTTGTGCGCTACTTGCGGGATGCGTAACTTTATCGGGAATGACGGAAAAAACTCGTTAATGAGATTAATGCCGCCAAGCACGATCAAAAGTGCCGCCCCGACCTTAGCCATGAAGTGAGGAGTATTGAACAAGTGGAGCGCTTGGAGAATTCCCAGGCCTATGAGGAGGTACACCGCGAGAAGTCCGAGGATGTAGACGCCGCCTATTTTTAAGATGCTCGCTCTTGTCTTTTGAAGGGAAAGAAGGAATGCAATAGTGAGAAGCAAGATGCCGAACGCGCACGGATTAATGCTGTCGATCAAAGCCGCTATCCCAACCAAAGGAAGGAGCCAGTTGCCTCCATCACTTAGGCTCCAGAGCGCCGTCGTACCTATGTTTCCTGTTTTAAGTACTAGTACCGACCCAAACAGCAAGACGGCAACGCCAACTAGCACAGCAAGTTTTTTGTTCATAACGCGTTATGGCGTGACGGTTGCGGAGAACTGGAGCTCGACTGGCTGTCCAGCGTTATTTTCAAGAGTGGCTACACGCTGAATGCGCCCGACTCCGGCAGGGCCGTGGGCGGCCGGATCAAACACGACTTCAATAGATGCTTCTTCATTTGGACTTATGGTCTGATTTATTAAGGGAGTCGCCCCGTGCCCGGGCATCCCGTAGGGGCCAAATTGCTTGCTTCCTATTGCGAGAATCGCAGTGGTACACATACACGAGGTGTACATCTTGCTTATAACCACCGCCTCCTCACTCGTGTTTTTAATTTTGAACGTATGTTTTACTTTGCCAGCCGCCATTGAGATGGAGCCGAAGTCATAGTAGCTCTCTCCCTCCACAGTAAGTGTCCCGTTACTATTTGATATCGCCGATGACGTGTTTTGCACATCGGGACGCGCGATCCAGACGAGACCCCCAAAGACCAGGATTCCTATTCCGATACCGATAATGGTTTTGTGCATGTTTTTAGTTAGTTAAAGAATACAAAAATCCCTTGATGAAAGGGATAAGCGGACGCACGATATAAAACCATCTCGACGTGCCCCCCGTAGTTTTAATGGAGGAGGGCAAGCGGTTCTACAGCGGCGTCCTAAAGAGCAGCCGGACTATTTTCGTGCAAAGCCAGCCAGCGGGTAAGTTGTTGTTTTTGAGGCGGAGAGAAAGAATCTCTGAACTGGTACCTGTAAAAAGCGAGTTGAGGAGGTTTGAAAAGATGCGGAGAGAAAAAAGCTAGGCCGATAAAAAGCAGGGATGCAGATACGAGCAGAAACGCTTTCATAACATTTTCGCCAAAAGTGGCGAGGGATAAACCCTTGTAAGCATCAATGTGGAAAGCCGTAAAATCAACAGCACCCGCTTCTTTGGGGCAATCCATTCCTTTGGCTGTAGCCGCAATACAGTTATTTTGGTCCATGGCATGAGCTTGTCCGTGATACATGCCAAAAACACCAAATACGGCGATGCCGATAAAACTGGTGAGTAGGATGGTGGCGGGCAGAAACCTCATAGGTAAACAGCATATACCCGGTGGGGGCATTTTGCAAATTCTGTATGCCGGCCGCTCGGTCTACTTTTGTGCTACCTATTTTTCTCGTATAGAATCCCCAGATGACTCAAGGTGAGGCACTGGCAATACTTAAAACGGGAGCAAACTGCTTTCTCACCGGCGAGCCGGGGAGCGGCAAGACGCACACGGTCAACCGGTATGTGGCGTGGCTGCGCTCCGTGGGGGTGGAACCCGCCATTACCGCATCAACCGGCATTGCCGCCACGCACATCGGCGGGCACACGATACACTCGTGGAGCGGCATAGGCATAAAGCGGGAGTTGAGCGACTACGAGCTCGACCGCATCGCACAAACCGAGCGGGTGGTGCGGCGCGTGCGCAACACCTCTATAGTAATTATAGACGAGGTGTCGATGCTATCAGCAGACACGCTAACCATGGTAGAGGCGGTATGCCGCGAGATACGCGGCACCAACCGGCCTTTCGGCGGGCTCCAGGTGCTCTTGGTGGGCGACTTTTTTCAACTCCCGCCTATTTCGGGGCGAGTGTCTGAAGAAGGCCAGGACACACTACTAAAAGAGGGCTCAAGGCCGCTCTTTTCCTTCCGCTCTCCAGCGTGGAAGTCTCTGAACCCCATAACCTGCTACCTTTCCGAGCAACACCGGCAGGAGGACGAAAAGTTTTTGGAAATCCTTTCGGCAATCCGGCGCGGCGAGGTAGCAGACGAGCATCGCGAGCTACTCGAGTCGCGCCGCAAGGCCGGGAAGGGCACACAAGCCGCACAACTTTTCTCCCACAATGCAGACGTAGACCACCTTAATGACGCCGAGCTTGCCAAGCTCGATCAATCTGCACGCACCTTTACCATGGTTGGCCGCGGGAGTGAGGGGATGGTTGCGACGCTCAAGCGCGGCTGCCTCTCGCCCGAGACGCTGGTCTTAAAGGTGGGGGCGCGGGTGATGTTTACTAAAAACGACAGTAGCGGACACTCGTATGTAAACGGCACGCTCGGTGTCGTAACTGGTTTTTCAAGCGGTAACGGCTACCCGATAGTAAAAACGCACAGTGGCCGGACTTTGGTGGTGGAGCCCGCGGAGTGGCGCATCGAGGAGCAGGGGCGCACGCTCGCGCGCATCAACCAATTGCCGCTGCGTCTTGCGTGGGCGATTACCGTGCACAAAAGCCAAGGTATGTCTCTCGACGCCGCGCATATGGACCTCTCGCGCGCGTTTGAGTATGGGCAGGGATATGTGGCGCTTTCCCGCGTGCGCACACTGGAAGGGCTTTCTCTGGCGGGCTTAAACGAGCGCGCACTACAAGTACACCCGGACATACAAGAGCAAGACCGCGTATTCCGCGAGCAGTCGGAAACGGCGCGCAATGCTTTTGTACGGATGCCGCAAGGCGAGCTTTCGCGGTTGCAGGAAAATTTTGTCCGCGCCGCTGGCGGGAGTGTGGGTGGTGCGCCGGCAAAAAAGTCTCGCCTGGAAACTATCCGCGGCAAACATCCAAACGCCTACCGCCCTTGGAGCAAAGAAGAAGACGAGGACCTTAAGGAACGCTTTCTTAGCGGCGAGCCGGCCAAAAGTATTTCTCAAGAGTTTGGGCGCCAGCCGGGCGCTATCCGCTCGCGCCTCGTCAAGATGGGCCTTATAGAGGAGGAGTAGCCACTGTATGGGAACTATATACATACCCACCCTAGCGTATTGACTAGGTGTTTTCTCAATGGTGTAGCAACTTCCAGAATTAAAAGCCTAAATCCACAAAATATGCCTTAACCACTTAATTTCTTGTGCCTGTACTTTAGAATCTCTTATGGAGAGTATTATTATCTAGGGACTTTACACTTTACAATGGAAACTACATTTGATACACTCGACGATATGAAGGGGCAAAAGCCAAAGATTACCAAAGTCTCCCAAGTCGTAGACCGTATTAACGAACTACGAAAAATAAGGGACGATGCCGTAAAGGAATTGCGAGAGCTTGAGGAACAACCTATACAGGCGACCTCGCCCATTCCTAGCGATTTTGACTATAAGAGCGCAATCATGCGGCTTTTCAAGGAAAGGCCGAGTGTGGCGTTGAATATAGACAATGTCGTGGCGGGTATTAGCGATAGACATGGATTTGTCCCTAATCGTAATACGATAGCAATTCGTGTCGGCTACCTTGCAGACAGCGCCAAGCCAAAACAACTTGAACGAGTTAAAGACCGTCGCGGTTTCTACCGCCTACCAACCAAAGACACTGGAGCTCGTGAAGAATCCAGTGGCTAGGTCTTTTTGAGTGGGGTATCGAACGGGGGAGCTCAACTTTACGGGCTCTCCTATCAGGCGGCCACGTTTCGCGTGGGCTCTCCTGCTCGGTCTCTCACTCAAAGAAACTTAGTGTCGCGCCGGTGGTGGAAATGGTAGACACAGTAGCCTTGTAAACTACTGACCTGGGAGGGTCATACGGATTCGATTTCCGTCCGGCGCACACTCAGCGTAAGCAAATAATCTCTATTTGTCAAGCGGCTATCCACGCCGCTTTTTACGCTCGCGCCGTGTTTTTTTCTTTGAGCCACCAATAGCACCAAGCACCTCATCAAAAGACAGGGTAATCGGCTTATGTATCTTGGGCTGTGGAAAACTCGCTGTTCAAATAGACTTTTTTTCTCCACACTTAGGATATGGACAACCTTACTACTCCCCTTGAAAGTGCGACTAGAAAAGAGATAGACCGAATACTAGAAAACTTGGAGTGGGATACGCACGAGTTTGAAAAGAAATGCAACGTCTTTACAGAACGGGTGAGAACGAAAGAGGAAGAAAAAAAAATACGCACAAGATTCCCTAAAGGAAGATTCCCTGACTACGTTCTCTATTCATCGGACAAATTAGAACCGCTCGCCGTTATCGAGGCGAAGCGTGTCGGTGTGAAGCTTGAAAAGGCTCTCACACAGGCGAAAGAGTACGCCGAGTGTATCGGCGCACAAATAATTTTTGCCGTAGACGGGGCGATAGTAGAAGCTCGTTGGGTAGACGGTAGTAAGTATCTGAAAAATGACGGGCAACTGGTAACGGAATTATTATCCGAACGATTACTGCGAAAATTCGTAGAGCAAGGAAACGAAATTACATCATCGCGTAAAACGGTTAAGACCAAAGAAGACCTTATACGAGTTTTTGCTAGAGCAAACGACCTTTTACGACAAGAAGGTATGCGCGAGGGTATTGAACGATTTACCGAGTTCTCGAACATTCTTTTCTTAAAACTCATTGACGAAATAGAGGACGACAGGGAACGCCGAGGAGAGCCGCGAAGGGTTGAGAGAAACTATTGTTGGTTGGCTTTCTACAAGAAGCCCGCGCGAGAAATGCTGGACTATATCAATGGCGTTATACTCCCTAAATTAGTAGACAAGTACAACGGGAGCGGCGATGTCTTTTCAAAAGAGCTTGCCATAAAGAACCCGAACATACTGAAACAAATCGTGGATGCTCTCTCGGAATTGACCTTACTAGATGTAGATAGCGATGTTAAGGGAGATGCGTTCGAGTATTTCCTAAAGAACTCCGTCACGGTCGGCAATGACTTAGGCGAATATTACACACCACGCCATATTGTGAAGCTGATGGTGGACTTGGTAGACCCGAAGTTTGGCGACAAGGTATACGACCCATGTTGTGGGACGGGTGGTTTCTTAATTGAGGCGTTCCGGCACATCAAGCGTAACTGTAGTCCCACCAAAGCAAACCTTGCTCTCCTTGAAAGGGATACGATTTACGGCGGCGAACTAACAGGTACGGCAAAAATCGCAAAAATGAACATGATTATCGCGGGGGACGGACATACACACATAACACAGCAAGACAGCTTAGCAAACCCCGTGAAAGAAAAGTTTGAAACCGTCTTAACTAACTTCCCGTTCTCGCAAAAAACCGAGGTCGCCCATTTATACGGTTTGTCGGCGAAGTCCGCTAACTCGGTGTTCCTAAAGCACGTTATTGATTCCCTCAAGCCGAAAGGACGCGCGGGTGTAATAGTGCCCGATAGTGTGCTGTTCGGTAAGGATATGGACATGATAAACGTGCGTAGAGAGTTGATTGAGAAATGCGAAGTCAAAGCGGTCATACAGTTGAGCGTCCATACTTTCTTACCCTATACCCAGCAACCGACCACCATTCTCATTTTTGAGAAAGGCGGCAGAACGCGAGATATATGGTTTTTCGAACTTACCGCAGACGGCTTCAGAGGAGTAACCAAACGCCGCCCAACGGAAGAAAACGACATTCCGCTCCTACGCAGTTTATGGAGTGAGAAGGAAAAATCGTCACTTTCTTTTATTGTAAATTATGACGACATATCGAAAGAGGATTACAAACTCTTTCTAAACTACTACAAATATAAGACTCGAAAAAAAGTAAGACACTCAATGGAGCTAGGCCAACTTTGTGAGGAGTTTATAATCGGACATACGCCTGATAAAAAGGCTTCCCACTACTACGGCGAGGATTTCCTATGGACGACTATCGCGGACATGAAAGGAAAGGTTATTCTCAACACCAAAATCAAGTTGAGCAAGGCGGGGGTGGATTTAATGGGCGAAAGGCGCAAAATATCAAAGGGTGAGTTGTTGATGTCTTTCAAATTGACGCTCGGCAAAACCGCGTTCGCGGGCAAAGACCTGTATACCAATGAAGCGATATGCGCGTTGTCTCTCAAAAAAGAATACGATACCGAGGAAGTGAAAGAATACCTGTACCACATTCTTCCTCTGATAGATTACGTTCCCTACGCACAACGGGCGGCTAAAGGATCTACGCTCAACAAGGACTTGCTCCCCACAGTGGGAGTACCGTTCCCAGACGCTAATGAGCGTAAGGAGCTTATCGAAAAGAAAGACAGACTAAATAGAGAGCGAACGGAGCTAGAGGAAAAAATGAAAAAAAACGCCTCTGATTATACTAAATTTATTAACTCTGATATTATGGGTTTAGGGTAGCTTTGTATATAGTTCCCCACTGCAGGCGCTTTATGAGCGGGCAAGCGCAATACAAACAACCTTGCGCGCGCCGGCCGCCGTGAGCGCTCGGCGCGCTTCCGCAAAAGTGGCGCCGGTAGTTGCAACGTCGTCAACCACCACGCACACTCGCCCGGCAACTTGCGCGGCTGAAGTTACGACCATTGAATTTTTTACATTATGCAAACGTATATGTTTTTGCAGCCCTTGCTGTTCTTGTGTGTCGCGCGCTCGCGCGAGCAGGTCTTTTCGGTAGCAAAAAACACCTTCTCCAAGATGAAAGAGGGAACTTTCGCACAAAAGCTCGGTTTGATTATGCCCGCGCTTTCGCCGGCGCGCACGGTGCATGGGGACTGGCAATAGAAGCGGCGTGCCTAGTTCGTCTGCCGCGGCGGCCAAGAGTATCTCCGCAAGGTGCTCGCCGGCAAGCGCGGCCGCCAGCGGATTGCCGTGGTACTTCAATTCCCACACCAGCGCTTTTACCTCCTCGTCGTGGTAGGGAAGCGTACCGTCGTAGAGAGCCTTAGCGGCAAGTCTCTCCCCGGTGAGCGAGCGCACCATAAGGTCGCTCCCGCGCGGCGGCAGGAACCAGTCGAGCAGTGTGGATAGGTGTATGTGCAGGTGGTGCAGCATAAGGTTGTTCTTATCGGCGTCTTTATTACCGTCTTCGCGCCGAGTATACTACTATATACATGGCTTTTTCTATCCCATCTTTTTCGTCTCTTTTTTCCAGGGAGTCAAAGAGCGTACTTGGCGTTGACATCGGCACTTCCTCTATAAAGGTAGTGCAGCTGCGCAAGGAAAAGGGCCGCGTCATACTCGAGACTTACGGCGCCATAGCATTGGGTCCGTATGCCGGGCTTGAGATAGGGCGCGCCACCTCGCTCCCGGTAGAAAAAATAGCCGAAGCGCTCAAAGATGTTATCCGCGAGGCAAACGTCACCACCGCCGACGCGGCAATTTCCATACCGTACTCGTCAAGCCTGATTGCGGTCGTAACCCTCCCTGCGGCGGTGGAGAAGCAGCTGGCGCAAGTGGTTCCGCTTGAGGCGCGCAAGTATATCCCGGTTCCCATAAACGAAGTGCTTCTGGATTGGTTTGTCATTTCCGATGCCAAGACTGCGGGGGCAACAGGCAAGATGGAAGTGCTTATTGTTGCAATACACCGCGACACCATAGCGAAGTTTCGCTCTATCGCAGGCGACGCGGTACTTGCCGCGGCATTTTTTGAGATAGAAGTGTTTAGCGCGGTCAGAGCCGCGCTCGACCACGGCATTGCTCCTGTTGCCGTGATAGATATGGGCGCAGCCACCACCAAGTTTTATGTGGTTGAGCGCGGGATTATCCGCCAAAGTCATATCATAAACCGCGGGAGCCAAGACCTCACGCTTGCCGCGTCGCGTGCGCTTGGGATCACGGTCGCCCAAGCCGAGGAGCGCAAGCGGAGATTTGGCCTGTCGGAACAGAGCCCCGCAGACCTTAGGCGGTCTCTGGAGCTTTCTCTCGCGCCGCTCCTATCCGAGCTTTCACACACCATAATCAACTATGAGCAGCACACCAACCAAACGCTCGGGAGCATCATTGCAACAGGCGGCGGCGCCGCGCTTAAGGGGTTTAAAGAATACGCAAAAACAAAGGTCCAAGCCGAAGTCCGCCCTGCCGACCCGTTTGGCAAAACACAGGCGCCGGCGTTTCTTGAAAAAATACTCAAAGAGGCCGGACCGGAGTTTTCGGTCGCGGTGGGGCTGGCGCTCCGTCGGCTGCAAGAGGCGTAGCGGGCAGACCTTCTGTTGATAGAGAGCGCCTTGCCATAATTACTGGGATATAATAAAAGAGAAATGGATCCGCAGGCAACCACCTCATTCATTCCTAAAAAGCCGCTTATAGGCGAGTCGCGTCGCGGCAGCACTTTTGGGTTGTTGATGCTTGCGTGCATACTGATTTTTATTATGTCGTTGGTTGCGGCGGGCGCCACATTCCTCTACGAGCAATACTTAAAGAGTGCCATTATTTCTAAAAGCAATTCGCTCTCCGTTTCTCAAAACGCGTTCGATCAGGGGGTGATACAAGACCTTGTCCGCACCGACAGTTTAATAAGACAATCTAAAACACTTTTGGCAACACACGTCGCGCCATCGGCGATATTCGACCTGCTATCCAACCAGACGCTTGAGAAGGTGCAGTTTAATAAGTTTGAGTATTCGGTAGGCGACAGCGGGGTTGCTATCATCCATCTTGACGGCTCCGCGGACAGCTTTTCAACCATTGCATTGCAGTCCGACCAATTTGGCGCCAGCAAGGTGCTCAAAGATACTGTCTTTTCGAACATAAACATAAGTACAGAAACCGGGCGCGTCACCTTTAGTATCTCTGCGGGAGTAGACCCTTCTCTCACGCTCTACAGCAGAACAGTGGCACAAACTTCTTCAGCCCCGGGTGCCACCACTTCATCCACGCAACTATGAAACGGCTCGTCTTACCATTTATATTACTTATCGCCGCCTTCGGACTCTTTGTGGTATATACCGACCCACGGTATCAAGAAAGCAAAGAGCTCGCCGTGCAGGTGGCCTCCTATGACGAAGCGCTCAACAAGTCGCAAGTGTTGCGCAAAACTCGCGATGAACTTTTAGCGCGCCGAAATACTTTTGCCGAAGAAGATATTCAAAAACTCCATCAAATACTGCCGGACAGCGTCGACAATATCAGGCTCATAATCGACATCAACAACATTGCGGCCAGACGCGGACTGTCACTCAAGGATGTGCAACTGGGTGATTTGTCGGGCACAGCAGGAGCAAAAAATCCATTGGCGGTCGGCGAATCCGGAAGCCCCATAGGGTCGGTGACGCTTGGGTTCACTCTCGGCGCCACGTATGACGACTTCCTTTCTTTTATGCAGGATCTGGAACACAGCCTGCGCATCCTCGACATAGAAAAGATAAGTTTTTCCGCCGATGTGTCCGGACACAACGACTACACTTTTTCTGTACGAACCTACTGGCTCCACTAGTTCGACATGGCTCACCATACATAAACACCTATGATGCAATTTTTTACACAAAACAAAACAGCCATTATCGCCGCGGTGGTGCTTGCCCTGGTGCTATACGGATATTTTGCTTTTTTCCGCGGGCCGTCGTCTACGGACCTTTTGGTTTTAGAAGATAGCCCGGCTTCTAATGCCTCACAGACATTACTCGCGACCATCAGCAGCTTGAATACGATCAAACTAGACAACAGCATCTTTTCCGACCCGGTTTTTCTGTCGCTCACGAACTTCGGGGTGCAGATTCCTGCGGAGCCGGTCGGCCGCCGGAACCCCTTTGCTCCCGTGGGGAGCCAATAATACGCCATGGACCTGCTGAAGCTTTTGAGCGACAAAGGCGTCGTTGAACGCGCCGCCATACCGAGCATCGAGTCGGAACTTAAAAAGCCCGGGAGTACGCTGGAGGGTGTGTTGCAAAAGTCCGGCATAGACCTCAAGGATATCCTTGCGGCAAAGGGAGAGTATTACGGGTTGCCGACGCGCGAGGTGGGAGACAGCAATGTGCCGTTTGATATTTTGCGTTTTATCCCGGAGGAGTCCGCGCGGCACTACCAGCTCGCTCCTTTGGGTGTTTCCGACGGCGTGCTTGAAATAGGCATCACCGACCCGGACAATCTCGAGGCGCGCGACGCGCTCACCTTCATCTCGGCAAAGGTGGGCATGCCATACAAACTATTTCTTATCACCAATACCGACCTCGAGCTCCTGCTCAACCAGTACAAAGGTCTCTCCGGCGAGGTAGGGAAAGCGCTAACCGAGCTTGACACCGAAATAGCCATAGAGTCGCAAAAGTCGGACAAGGAAGGCGGAAAACACCCGATACGGCTTGAGGAGGTTGAGATTACCGAGACGCGAGCCGAGGCCATTACCGAGGATGCGCCGGTCACTAAAATTGTTGCAACCATCTTGCGGCACGCGGCCGAGCAGCGTGCCTCCGACATCCATATAGAGTCACTTGCGACGCAGTCGCGCGTGCGTTTTCGTGTTGACGGTATTTTGCAGACCAACATCACCTTGCCTCCCAAGGTTCACTCTGCCGTGGTGGCGCGCATCAAGGTGCTTTCCAACATGCGTTTGGACGAAAGGCGCAAACCGCAAGACGGCCGTTTTTCCGCGCGTGTCTCCGGCAATAAAGTAGACTTCCGCGTCTCAACTTTTCCCACCTACTATGGCGAGAAGGTGGTGATGAGGATCCTGGGCGCCTCCGCGCAAGCGCTCAAGCTCGAAGATCTCGGCCTTTCCACGCGCAACCTGGAAATGATCCGCGCCGCAATTAAAAAACCCTACGGTCTCGTGCTCATATCCGGCCCTACCGGTTCCGGTAAGTCGACCACGCTCTACGCGCTCTTAAACGAGGTTGACCGAGAAAAGAACAATGTGCTGTCGCTCGAGGACCCGGTTGAGTACACCATCCCCGGTGTGTCCCAGTCGCAAATGCGGCCGGAGATCGGCTACACTTTCGCTAACGGGCTTAGAACCACGCTGCGCCAAGACCCAAACATCATAATGGTCGGTGAGATACGAGACAGCGAGACGGCCAACCTTGCTGTCCAGGCGGCGCTGACCGGCCACCTCGTACTCTCCACCATACACACCAACAATGCGGTGGGAATCGTCCCGCGCTTGCTCGACATGGGGGTTGAGCCGTACCTCATCCCGCCGGTGTTGATACTTGGTATGGCCCAGCGCCTGGTGCGCACGCTGTGCCCGGGCGGCGGCAAAAAAACAAAGGTGGACGAAAGCACCGCGGAAATGTTTGAAAAAGAGTTTGCCGACCTGCCGGCGGAGCACCGAAAGTCCATACCGTCTCTTAAAGAGGTATACCGCATTGAACCGACGACGGACTGCCCCTCCGGCACCCGCGGGCGCGTTGCCGCATTTGAAATGTTTAGTATGACGCCGGAGCTTGAGCGCGCGATACTGGAGAACAAACCGGAAGACGAGATAGTCGCCGTTGTCCGCAAGAGCGGCATGCTCACCATGAAAGAGGATGCTATCATAAAATCGGCAAACGGCATGATTCCGTTTGAAGAGGTAAACACGCTCGGCGGGCAGTTTGAGCTTGAAGAGGCATCGTCTGTGGCGGAAGCTCCCGTGGTGCCGACCACCCTCGCTGAAAACGGTGAGGAACAAAAAACGCCGCCACCCCAGGAACCGGAGCATGAAATAGCGGTATAAGTACATGATGGATTACAAACAAAAATTGTCGCAACTGGTAGAGGTGGTGGTGTCACAAGGGGCATCCGACCTCCACTTGGGTGTTGGGATACAACCTGTTATCCGCGTCTCGGGCGCGCTCACGCCTTTGTTGTCCGAGGCGGTACTCATAAAAGAAGATATAGAAGGGTTTGTGCAGGAGCTCCTTTCCCCCGAACACAAAAAGAGGTTTTTAGAAAAACAGGAGATAGACTTTTCCTACGCGCACGGCGACACGGCGCGTTTCCGCGGCAACGGGTACTTTGAGCGCGGCCACATGGCGGTGGCACTCCGGCTTATCCCCAAAGCGATATTGAGCATTGCCGAACTTAATCTGCCGCGGGCGCTCGAGAGCTTCGCCGCGCGCGAGCAAGGATTTTTTTTGGTGGTGGGGCCGGTGGGACAGGGGAAGACCACGACACTGGCGGCTCTTATTGAAAAAATAAATCAAGAGCGCACCGAGCACATCATCACCATAGAAGACCCCATAGAGTATTTGTTCGAAAACAAGAAGTCGCTTATAGACCAGCGCGAGGTCAGGGTAGACACCGCCGACTTTGTGGCGGCATTGCAGTCGGTCTTCCGCCAAGATGTCGACGTGCTGATGATAGGCGAGATGCGCACGCCGGAAACCATGGCTACCGCGGTTACCGCCGCGGAAACCGGGCACCTGGTGTTTTCGACCCTGCACACCAACAACGCGTCGCAAACCATTGACCGCATCATAGACTCGTTCCCCCCCGGACAGCAGGAGCAGATCCGCATCCAACTTTCGGGCTCTTTGGCCGGCGTGTTTTCCCAGCGGTTGGTCCCGCGCATCTCCGGCGGGCTTATCCCCGCTTACGAGCTTATGATTTCCAACGCCGCAGTGGCTAACCTTATACGAGAGAAGCGCACGCACGAGATACAAACGGTTATAGAAACCGGTGCCGAGGACGGCATGATAGACATGAACCGCTCGCTCGCAGACCTGGTGCGCGGAGGAGAGATAACCGCAGAAAGCGCCTACGCCCGCTCGTGGAACCCCAAAACTTTGGAAAGATTACTATGATGTACACGCGCAAGCAAAACAAATCTGCAGGAGGGTGCGCAGGGCGACGGCCCGAGGAACTAGGAAGATTTTCTAGCCAAGAAAATCTCCGCCCTCCTACAGATTTAGTTTTGCTGAAGATATATGGAATTTAAGTACGAAGCGCTCGACCAAGAAGGCAAGCCGACAAGCGGGGTGGTAAACGCGGTTAGCCAAGACGCCGCCATAGAGGCGCTCCAGCGCCGCGGGCTCACTATTACGGCGTTTGCCAGCGGCACGAATAAAAGTTTTTTACAATCGCTCGGCAGTATTAGCTTTTTTAGCGGGGCGAGCACTCGCGACGTCGTTATTCTCTCGCGGCAAATTTCAACTCTTTTCGAGGCGCAGGTGTCCGCCTTGCGGGTGTTCCGCCTGCTTGCCGAACAAGCGGAAAAGCCGATTATACGGCAAGCGCTTATAGCCATAAGCGACGACCTCCAAGCAGGAAGTTCCATTTCCAAGGCGCTCGGCAAACACCCCAAAGTATTTTCCGAGTTTTACGTCAACATGGTGAATGCGGGAGAAGAGTCTGGCAAGCTCGACCAGACCTTTATGTACCTTGCCGACTATATAGACCGCTCCTACGAGCTTACCTCCAAAGCGCGCAACGCTTTAGTCTACCCGGGGTTTATCATGATCACCTTTGTGGCGGTTATGGTGCTTATGCTCACGGTCATTATTCCAAAAATCGGCATCATCATAGAAGACTCCGGGCAAGAAATGCCTTTTATCACCAGCGTGGTGCTTGGCGTCAGCTACTTCTTTGTCGACTACGGCATCTTTTTGCTTATAGCTCTTATTATCGGCGGATACTTTTTGGTGCGGTATGTACAAACGCCGCTGGGGCGCGCGGCTTTGGGCCGTTTCCAGCTTTCCGTGCCGTATGTGGGCGCACTGTACCAAAAACTCTTTCTTTCCCGCATTGCCGACAACATGCACGTTATGCTCTCCTCCGGCATCTCCGCGGTGCGCGCGCTTGAAATAACCGCTACGGTGGTTGGCAACGATGTGTACGAGAGAATACTGCGCGACGCGGTTGAGGCGGTTAAAGCGGGGACCACCATGTCGCAATCGTTCGCCCGCTACCCCGACGAGGTGCCGGCTATTATGTTGCAGATGCTCCAGATAGGGGAGGAAACGGGGGAGCTCGGCAACATACTCGAGCGCCTTTCCAAGTTCTATACCAGAGAGGTCAATTCGGCTGTGGACACGCTCGTCTCCCTCATCGAACCGGCGCTTATCATCAGTTTGGCGGTGGGGGTTGGCTTCCTTTTGGCGGCGGTGCTCCTGCCTATATACAACACTGCCGGTACTATTTAAGGACTGTATTACCAAAGTAGTTATCCACACGGGGGTAGCGTAGGCACAAAGGTGGCTATATACTACTAACAGCATCCGAACCACTTATTAATTTAATTATTTATCGGATACGAAACGTATGTATAAGAAATTTACTAAGGTCGCCGCCCAGAGGTCTCTGACCGGCGGGTTTACCCTCATCGAGCTGTTGGTGGTCATAGCCATCATCGGCATCTTGGCGGGCATTGTGCTGGCAAGCTTGGGCACTGCACGAGGAGGCGCAAACGATGCAAAGACGAAAGAACAGCTTTCCAACTTGAGGACCGCAGCGGAGCTGTATTATGCCAACATTGGCAACTACGGCACCAATGCAACGGCAAATGCTAGCTGTACTGGCGCAAGTACAGTCTTTGTCGATTCTGGTGTTGCACCACTGGTTACCACCTCCAATTACCCATCCGGTACTTCATTGGTATGTCGCTCGACCGCTCTTGGTACTGCGTGGGCAACATCCGCCTCGCTCTCCTCGGATTTTTGGTGTGTAGACAGTACCGGTGCTTCAAAGTCTGAAACAGCGGCAATTGCTGGGACCGTTTGTCCATAAAACACGTTATAACCTCGTGGTTCAAATCCCCAGCGCGCGCTGGGGATTTGTTTTTGTGGGGTATAGTAAAGGGGTATGTATAAAGCTAACCACACCAGGGGCTTTACCCTTATTGAGCTTTTAGTAGTAATAGCAATTATAGGTATTTTGGCGGGTATAGTGCTGGCAAGCTTGGGCAGTGCGCGCAGTGGCGCAAGCGATGCAAAAATAAAGAGTCAACTTGCAAGCATGCGCGCCCAGGCGGAATTGTATACCGGCACGGGCGGTGTATTCGGTGTTGCCGCATGTGCCACAACTGCGGGAACACTGTTTGAAGTGGCAAACAATGGTTTAGGAAACTTACTTTCTGGTATCACACTTTCCACCACGCGATGCGCGGCGGCGGCGGGAAAACCTAGTGGGGGTGCTGCTTGGGCGGCTGCGGCGCAGATTACTGGAGGTGCCTGGTGTGTCGACTCAACCTATTGGTCTAGCGACAAAAACAAATCCGGTACTGCATATACCACTACTCTCACAACTGCTATTGCCGCTGGTGGAACTACCTGTCTCTAATTTCCCATGTTTAAGAAAGGATTTACCCTCATCGAGCTGTTGGTGGTCATCGCCATCATCGGCATCTTGGCGGGGATTATTATCCCCAACCTTGCCACAGCAAGGCAAAGCGCCCGCGACGCGCGCCGCATCAGCGACATAAAAAACATTCAGCTTACGCTCGCTCTATACTATAACGACAACCTCCATTACCCAAATAACCTTTCTGAATTGCAGACGAGCGGATACACATCTTCTCTTCCCGCAGATCCAAATGGCGGTAGCTATTTTTATACCGCTTATCGGTCAGACGGTGGTACTAATTGTGTGAACGCGAATGCCAGTCTGATCAGTTTCTACCATTTTGGGGCTGCGATGGAGATTAAAGATGGTAGTTGGAAAGCTGATGATGCCGACTGGACTTATTCCAACCCCCCTTACGGTCGCTGTGTAGGTACCGATTACCTTGTAAACTTTAACGGTCTATCTAACAAGTGTGCCAACGCGACTGCCCAAAGCTACGACAACTGCTATGACGTGGTGCCAAACTAGATGGATGTTTATTTAGCAATTGGTGCGACAGTTTTTGGCGCCATTATAGGCAGTTTTCTTAACGCACTTTCTTTTAGGTGGGGCACAGGGCACTCGGTTTTGCGCGGCCGCTCGCGCTGTATGCAGTGCGGCCACACGCTTGGGTGGCGCGACCTTTTCCCCATTTTTTCTTACCTGTATTTGCGCGGCCGCTGCCGCTATTGCCGCTCGCGCATCTCTGTGCAATACCCGCTTGTAGAGGCAGTGGCCGCGCTTATTTCAATAGTGGTCTACCTCCAAAACCCGCTCTCTCTCTTTGCATACGCCTTTTGGCTTATGGTGTGGATGACGCTCCTGTTTGTGGCGGTGTACGACCTGCGGCACACGGTGATACCCTGGGCGTGCACAATAGCGCTTGCGGTACTGGCGTTGTTGTACCTCGCACTCCATTTTGGATTTGGAGGAGCACCAGGTCTCGCACAAGTGAATGATGGACTTACGAAGTCCATCATTTGGGCATTGCTTGCCGGCCCTTTGCTGGCACTGCCACTTTTTCTTTTCTCGCTTATATCACGCGGCACCTGGATGGGGTGGGGCGACGGGGCTTTAGAACTTTCCTTGGGGTGGTTCTTGGGGCTCGCCTATGGCGCCTCGGCGCTCATGATTGCTTTTTGGAGCGGGGCATTCGTTGGCGTGCTACTCATACTGCTCTCCAAGCTTACCCCCACAGCATCATCGCGCGGACGGGCGCAAAGGTTTACAATTAAAAGCGAAATTCCCTTCGCGCCGTTTTTGGTGCTCGGAGCTTTCATCGTCTATGCTCTCCACCTCAACTTCTTTATCACGCTCCCGCTCCTCTGGCAGTAAAAAGGACGCCGCCCAGAGGGCTCTGCCCGGCGGGTTTACCCTTGTTGAGCTTTTGGTGGTAGTCAGCATTATGCTCATCATCACCTCCACTCTCCTGCTGCAGCAGCGAAAGTTCAACAGTGCCACCTTGATGCGCACGCTTGCCTACAATATTGCACTCTCTATACGCCAAGCGCAGGTATACGGCACCAGCGTGGTGGGTACATAAACAATAATGGGAGATACGTCGCCTCCGAAAGCCAGCAAACATTTACGCTCGGCTCGGGGTACACGATAAGTAATTTTTGCGCGGTAGTAACACCAAGTTCTTATTATTGTAAAACTGGAGGCACCGGAACCAACATCACTTCGATCGCTATTTCTTTTAAGCGGCCAAACCCGGACGCACAACTTGTAGAATTGACTGATGTCAGTACGGCGGTTAGCAGCGCCTACATACAGTTGAAGAGCCCTGGCGGAGACACCCGTGCGGTCAGTGTCACTACCACCGGGCAAATAAGCGTCTGCGGAGCAAACAAAACAATCCTCGACTGTTAACTATGTACAAAAACCCCCGCGGCTTCACACTGATAGAAATCCTCGTCTCGACGGCGATTTTTATCATCATCATGGTGATGGCTATGGGCGCGCTCCTCTCTGTCTCTGCCGCAAACAACAAGGCTGCGTCGATAAAAACCGTGATGGACAACCTTAACTTTGCGCTCGACAGCATGACCCGCTCCATACGCACCGGCCAGGACTATAAATGCGCCGGCGTCGGGGACTGCCCAAGCGGCGATTCCTTCATAGTGTTTGAGGCACACCCAAGCTCCCAACCTGGTTGCACATCGGGGAGTGGCTGTAGTGTGACCTATTGTCTTAGTAATACAGCAGGCACGGCTTGCGGCCCCAGTGGTCCTTATATCTTGCGCAACGTAAACGCCACTGGGTTTGTCGCTATAACCGCAGCCGAGGTGGTCATCGACAAGCTTACCTTTTATGTTAAAGGGGCTCCCTTGGGAGACTCTATACAACCAAAAATCACTATCATTATCTCCGGCCATACGCAGTCTGGAAGCACGCTTCCCAGCACCACGTTTAATGTGCAAACTTCTGTGACCCAACGCATCTATGACCAGTAATATAAAACAATATAGGGTCGCCGCCCAGAGGGCTCTGCCCGGCGGGTTCACTCTTATCGAAACGCTGGTTGCGGTACTTTTGCTTGCCACCGCGATAGCGGGGCCGCTCACCCTTGCTTCAAAAAGTTTGACCGCGGCGCTGGTGGCAAAAGACCAGATAATAGCGTACTACCTTGCCCAAGATGCCATAGAGTACGTGCGCTTTGCGCGTGACACTAACCGGCTTTCAGGAGCAACTTGGCTCACCGGGGCTGGTGGCACGTCTGTGGGAATAAATCTTAACCCGTGTTTGGGGGCGAATGGTTGCTACCTCGACTCGACACAAAACAACCCGGCGGTGCCAACTGCGTGTACAACATCGGAGTGTCTCGGCTTTCCTATGTACTACGACAGTACCAGCGGCAAATACGCATACACCGTCGGGTCTAAGAGTATTTTTACCCGTACTATAAAAATAGAGGAAATCAATCTTGGCAAAGAAGCTTCTCTAGCAGTGACTGTTTCCTGGAGCGACATTGGCAGTGTGGTACACAAAGTCACAGCAAAAGAAAACATATTTAACTGGCAACCATGATAAAAAAAAGCACCAAAGGGTTTACCATATTTTTTGCCGCACTGGTTGGCTCCTTGGCGCTTGCGGTGGGGATAGCCATATACGACCTGTTGGTCCGCGAGCTTGCTCTTTCGCAAATTGCCTCACAATCGCAGTACGCCACTTACGCGGCAGACACCGGAGCCGAATGTGCGCTGTATTGGGACTTCAAATATAACAACAATGGCTTTACCAGTATTTTTGCCGCACCGCCATCAGTAACGGGCCTGGGAGCCGGTGCGGTTTTGTGCAACACCCAAGATTTTTATACGTACGGTACTCCACCTAATTTATACGCGACTCAACCAACTGGATGGAGTAATTGGAGTCTGTCCTCATCAACCGACGCGTCGCTTACGGTGCAAACAATATTTACACTCGATCTTCCGTATGGGACGCAGGCTGGATGTGCCGTAGTCACTGTTACCAAAGTGGGTAACCCCGCTGCAACCACTATTGTTTCTCAAGGGCGCAATACTTGTAATCCAAAAGGGGTGGTGCAGGTTGAGCGCACACTGCAGGTCAACTACTAAGCCGCACCACAAGCAACCTTTATTTCCTACGCTTCGCTGGGGTATTATTGATGCATGCCGGCCCCCAAGAGCGTAGAGCAGCGCTACGCCAAACTGCTCAAAGAGGTCAACCGCCATCGCCACCTGTACTATGTGTTGGACGCGCCCGAGATAGCAGATACCGCTTACGACGAGCTCGAAAAAGAGCTTTTTGATATTGAGGCGCGCTACCCAAAGCTGGTTGCCCCAGACTCTCCCTCGCAGAGAGTGGGCGGGGAGCCGCTTCCGGGGTTTAAAAAAGTGCGCCACGCTGTGGCGCAGTGGTCATTTAACGATGCATTTACCCCAGAGGAGATGCGCGAGTTTGATGTGCGGGTGCGGAGGATGCTCTCCCAAGGGGAATCCTTGGGGACCAAGGATTCCCCTTGGGAAATCGAATACACCTGCGAGCTTAAAATAGACGGCCTTAAGGTCGTGTTTACCTACAAAAAAGGCATGCTCGCTACCGCGGCCACACGCGGCGACGGCGTGGTGGGCGAGGACGTGACCCACAACATAAAAACGATAGCGTCGGTGCCGCTCTCTCTTACGCGCCCCATAGACCTGGTGGTAGAGGGCGAAGTATGGATGAGCGAAAAATCCTTACACAAAATAAATGCCCTTCGGCAAGTTCAGGGCGAATCAGCATTCGCTAACCCGCGCAATGCCGCGGCGGGTTCCATACGCCAGCTAGACCCAAAAGTGGCCGCCTCGCGCAACCTCGACACCTTTATGTACGATGTCGCGCAAACGAGCGAAGAATTGCCCGCCACACAGCACGAGGAGCTTTTGTATATGCGCGAGCTTGGGTTTAAGGTCAACCCTCACCACGTATTGGTTGGGTCAATTGAAGATGTTATACAGTATTGGGAAAAGTGGAAAAGCCAAAACAAAGCACAGGGGTACTGGATAGACGGCATCGTGGTCAAGGTAAACGAGCGGAAGTTCCAAGAGGCGCTCGGCCACACCGGCAAGGCCCCACGGTTTGCCGTGGCTTTTAAGTTTCCTGCACAGCAAGTGACGACAGTGGTGGAAGGGATTGTGCTCCAAGTGGGGCGCACCGGGGTCTTAACCCCGGTGGCGCACTTGCGGCCGGTTGTGGTGGCGGGCTCGACCGTGTCGCGCGCAACGCTCCACAACGAAGATGAGATAACTCGGCTTGATGTACGCATTGGCGACACGGTAGTGTTGCAAAAGGCGGGCGACGTCATCCCCGACATTGTCAAAGTGCTTACGGAGTTGCGCACCGGCAAGGAAAAACCCTACCGTTGGCCCACCCGCGTGCCCGAGTGCGGCGGCGCGGGCCTTATCGAGCGCATACCGGGCGAAGCCGCGTGGCGCTGTGTGGCCAAAAACTCCTTTGCCGTGCGCCGCCGAGTACTCCGGCACTTCTGCTCAAGAGGCGCGCTCAATATAGAAGGGCTCGGCACCAAAACGGTAGACCTCTTGCTCGAGCAAGGGCTGGTGCAGTCGTTTGACGACTTTTTTACTTTAAAAGAGGGCGATCTCCTTGCCCTTGATGGGTTTGCAGAGGTGAGTGCAAAAAAATTGGTCGACTCAATAAAAAGAGCCGCACGACATATCCCGCTCTCGCGCCTGCTGGCCGGGCTCTCCGTACCGCACGTGGGGGAGGAGACCGCGCTTTTGCTTGCCAGGCACTATAAAACTATAGATGCCGTAGCCGACGCTCAAGAAGATGAGTTAGCGCGCATCGGCGGTGTAGGCGAGGTTATGGCCAAAGCCATACACGACTTTTTTCGCGAAACGGTTAATCGTGAGCTTATAAAACGGCTTAAAAAAGTGTTGCACATTGTAAACCCTGACTTCGCGGCGAGGTTAGACCTTACCAAACTGCCACTCTGGGGGAAGACGTTTGTCCTGACTGGTACGATGGAGAATCTCTCTCGCGACGAAGCAAAAGAAAAGATACGAAAGCGGGGCGGAAACGTTTCTTCTTCGGTCTCTAAAAAAACTACTTATGTGGTGGCAGGGGAAGAGGCAGGGTCAAAACTCGGCGCGGCAGAGGCGCTCGGGGTCAAGGTGCTTTCGGAGGCGGAGTTTCTCAAACTCCTGCACTAGTGTAGGATGGACCAAGAAGTTGTAATAGCGCAAGCTCCATGGAGGAAATCCTCATGGCTATCAGTGAAGAACGAAAGAAAGAATTCGAGAAAAAGACGCCCGAAGAAATGAGCAAATGGCTCATTAAAGGTCTCACCGGCTACGTTCTCGAAGATAAGGCAAGATGGGCACTCGATCCCTTCGAGCTCTTTATGGGAACAAGTGACTCGACTGGATCAGACATCGTCTGTGCTTATAAGGCACTCTCTGTGTCAGGACAAAAGAAGTTTGATGACGCGATTGTACTGATGCTCAAAAAGCTTGACACAAGCCCCCAACATCTGCAGCTGTGGATGATAGGGGTAGAAATTGCATGGGCTCTTGGCCTTAAAGAAGCTCGTATTGTGGTGGAAGACAGACTTTCAGAGAGAGCCGCCAAGAAACAACTCTTTTCAGAGGAGCTGGACGATGAGTTCACACTCTTTTCTTTCTTGCATAATATCTAAAAGGACAAGGAAAAAAGAAAGGGAAGCAAAGCCGCACGGTGTCGCCCTGCGGCCTTTTCTTTTTCAACGAGAATCTCTAGAGGTGACACCTCTAGAGATAGAAAGGTCTTGGTAATACATCGCAGCTTCTTCCAGTATATTTTGAAAGGGTGGCAGATCGTCAAAAAGTGTTTTTGTTTTCGGATCAAGGATACTATTTTCCGGCCGTTTTTCGCCGCAATAATCAAAGAAGCTGCTGTATCTATAAGCACGGAGTCGTTTTTCTAAACTTTGTATATTTCGAATGCTCCCTTGCTTCCATTCCGGCTCAAAAAGTTCGGCTGCATTTAAGTGAATGTACTGTATCACTCTTTTAAGGTACCGATCATCACGAATATGTTTGGAGCGAAAGGGTTTTATGAACACATTTCCAACATGTTCGTATTTTACGTTGAAGTACATTGCGAAGCTGGTGCCGACTTTGCGCATAAATTTTGTCACTCCCCCCTCAACTAACTCTTTTATTAGGATATGGAAATGGTTTGGCATGATTGAAAAGGCTCCAATTGCAACAACAGGACGGTATCGCTCTAGCTCAAAAAAGTCGGCGTGGGAGGGATTGTACAAACTACTGCGCTCTATTGGTTTTACATCATTACTTAAGTAGAGAGCTTCTAGAAATCGATTGTAGTCTTGTAAAGTTGTAAAAACGGGCCGTTTGTCTATACTGCGAGTGTAGCAGTGGTACCATTCATTTGGGGCAAAATTAATCTTTCGAATCATATATGCTAATCTAGCACGTAATATCTAGAGGTGTCACCTCTAGATATGCAGGGCGGGTTATTTCGGATACTATACTTTTTATGATTTCGAGGGAGGAGATAGAAAATTTGGCGGAGCTTGCACGGCTTGAGGTACACGATGCAGAGGTAGAGGCGCTCCAAAAGGACATGGCCGGCATTTTGGCGTATGTCGAGGCGGTTTCTGCCGCCGAGATCCCGAACGGTTTGGCCGGTCGTGATATGAGCTCGCTGCCGTACAACGTGATGCGCGATGACACGCCGCGCACGCAAGACGACCCGCTGTGGGCCAAGGAAGAGGCACTGCGACAGGCATTCCCAACCAGTGAGGGCGGGTACAACGTCGTGCGAAAAATAATACAAAAAGATGAGTAACGACTTGGCAGCACTTTCCATAACAACGGCCGCAAAGAAACTTGCCGCAAAAGAAATCTCGGCGGTGGAGCTGGCGCGCGCCTGCATCGCCAACATAGAAAAAAAGGACCCGCTGCTCCATGCGTACCTCGAGGTGTTTGCAGATGTAATAGCGCAGGCAGAAATGGCGGACAAACGCCGCGCGAGTGCCGGGCGCGGCGAGGCGCATCCCTTGCTCGGCATCCCGCTTGCCCTGAAAGACAACATTTTGATAGAGGGCCGGCGCGCGGGCGCGGCGTCAAAAATACTCGAAGGATACGTCGCTACGTATGATGCGACGGTCACTGCAAAACTAAAGAAAGCGGGCATCGTGTTTATGGGCCGCACCAACATGGACGAATTTGCGCACGGCAGCTCTACTGAAAACTCCGCCTACGGCCCGACCAAAAACCCGCATGACAAAACGCGGGTGCCCGGCGGCTCCTCCGGCGGCTCGGCCGCGGCTGTTGCAGCCGACATGGCGTTGGGGGCTCTCGGCACCGACACCGGCGGCTCTATACGCGAGCCGGCAAGCTTTTGCGGCATTGTGGGGCTCAAGCCGACCTACGGCGCGGTATCGCGCTTCGGGCTCATTGCCATGGGCTCTTCGCTCGACCAGGCGGGGCCGCTTGCTAAAACGGTGGCCGATGCGGAGCTGTTGTTCGGCACAATACGGGGGAAAGACCCGCTCGACAGCACCTCGATAGATTTTCAAGGTTCGACCTTAGACCAGGGCTCTCAAGGTCAAACCTTTAAGAAAATAGGCGTGCCGTGGGAGCTCTTTAAAACCGGAGTGGATAAAGATGTACTGGAAAACTTTTCCGCCGCGCTAAAAAAACTAGAAACACAAGGTTTTGAAACGGTAGATATTGCGCTGCCCTCTGCAGGCCTTGCCTTGGCCGTGTACTACATCGTTATGCCGGCGGAAGTCTCTTCCAACCTCGCGCGCTTCGACGGCGTGCGGTACGGATTGCCGCACAAAGGCGCGACACAGTGGGAAGATTATGCAAAAACGCGTGGCGAGGGTTTTGGCGTCGAGGCGCGTCGCCGCATCATACTCGGCACCTATGTACTCTCCTCCGGCTACTACGACGCGTACTATGGCAAGGCGACTGCGGCGCGCGCACAACTCACGCGCGAAGTTGCAGGAGTGCTTAATAGTGTCGACGCCATTGCGATGCCCACCACACCAACCCCCGCAAGCCGCTTGGGAGAAAAAACCGCAGACCCGCTTTCGATGTACCTGCTCGACATTTTTACCGTCACCGCTAACTTGACCGGCAACCCGGCTATCTCTGTCCCTATGGGTACCGTGGCAAGGGAAGGGAAAGACCTGCCGGTAGGTATCCAGTTTATAGCCGCGCAGGGGGATGAAAAGACTCTCTTTGCGCTTGGAAAGGCGGTAGAATAAAAGGTGTGGAACAGCCGCCTCCCTCAGTAGATTTTGGTTATTTGCTAGAGCGTACCATAAGCTTGGTGTATGGTGGTGCTACGCAAGCCGGGGAGGGAGTCTCTGCCAACTTTTTGTTTAGCACACAGCAACTGGCGCTTTTGGGGATGGCGATATCGGTGGTGATGCTGGCGCTCCTCGTGTATTTTAAAACAAGATTGGTTGTGGTCGAGCATGAGGGACTCCACGCGAAAGAAGAAGAGGAACGCGCACAGATGCAGGCACCCGAGCAGAGCGCCAAAAACCCGCGGTGGGAGCGCGTGGTAGCGCTCACGAGCTCCGGCGAAGAAAGCGACTGGCGTCGCGCCATTATGGAGGCCGACGTTATGCTGGGCGAACTGCTCTCCGACAAGGGCTACCTGGGCGAGTCGATAGGCGAGCAATTAAAACTGGCAAACCCCCTCCAGTTTACGACACTCGACATCGCGTGGCAGGCGCACAAGATGCGCAACGCCTTGGCACACTTGGGAGAAGCATTCCCCTTAAGCGTGCGCGACGCGCGCGCAACCGTGGACCAGTACGCGCGTGTGTTTGAAGAGTTTGGGATTATCTAACACTGGTTGCGGGGGCGGGATTTGCACCCGCGACCTTCAGGTTATGAGCCTGACGAGCTACTACTGCTCCACCCCGCGATACATATTCTAGCAAAAATCCGGATTGCTGCAACTGTTGATAAATGTACCACTGATATGTGTTAATATTAAGTTGATGGCTAAACCAAAAAAGAGACTGCAAGCATTGGAGCTGCGTCGCCGGGGAATGAGTATCGGCACTATAGCAAAAACACTCGGTGTTTCGAAAGGTTCCGTGGGTCCGTGGTGTTTATCTGTCGTACTTACCCCAATCCAACGGCGGCGTCTGCAAAAATTACAAATCGCCGCAGGACATCGCGGAAGGATTTTGGGGGCTGAAATGAATCGTCAAAAAAGACTCGCTCGGATTGCATATTACGAGAAGGAGGCGGAGAAACTGGTAGCCCCATTCTCAAAAAGAGATATGCTTATGCTCGGTATAGGACTTTATTGGGGCGAGGGGGTCAAGTCGCGTTCCGGCAGCCCTGCGGTAGTAAACTCAGACCCAAGTTTAGTTTTATTTGCGAAAAGATGGTTTGAAAATTGTTTGGGAGTGAAAAAAGAAGATTTTAATCCGTATATTTATATCTCTGAACATCATCGTTCCCGAGAAAGAAAGATAATGAGATTTTGGTCTACTTTATTGCAAATTCCCCCGTCTCAATTTAATAGAATAATTTTTCTAAAAGGGCGGCCGAAGAAGGTTTACGAAAACCACGATTCGTATTATGGTGTACTTACTTTACGTGTTCGGAAGGGGAGTGAGCTGAAGTACCGAGTTCTGGGTTTTATCAAAGCATGTAAAGACGCCGCCGAGGTAGCTCAACTGGTTGGAGCAGACGTTTCATAAGCGTCAGGTTGTGGGTTCGAGCCCCACCCTCGGCACACGCTATTACCCCCAGTGAGGTAGAATAGCGTGTGTGCACAAAATGCGGGAGTAGCTCAACTGGTTAGAGCGCGTCCCTGTCACGGACGAGGTTGCGGGTTCAAGTCCCGTCTCTCGCGCAAATAAAAACGTCGAATTTCGTCTCGATACTTTATAGTACAAGTGACAATCAGGATTTTTGATTGATTCCTATTGGGTGAAATTTCCTGTAGATCAGTTGCAATTGAACGCCAAGGAAAGAGCACCTACAAAAATCTATAATCGCGTGATATTATCTGCCAAGCCGTCGAGGATCTCGACGGCGTGTTCAACAAGCCGATGTAGCTCAGCTGGTAGAGCAACGCCATGGTAAGGCGTAGGTCGCCGGTTCGATTCCGGCCATCGGCTCCAGTTTCAAACTCAAAGGGATTCCGCCGTCAGATAAACGCGCGGCGCGGAGCGCCGCATAGGGGGAAATGGGCAAACCGCGCGCTTCGCGCGCGTGTTCAATCCGAAAACTTTTTGGAGGGAGGATTTTTTGGAGGGGAGGTCTTTGGACTTTCCAATTTCATCAAGACGCGAAGCGTCTTGTATCCAGTTCCGCACAGGTTCAACCCATGCGGCGGGGGCTCGTTCAAGACGGATGATTTGTTCTTCAATCGTCCTGCGCTCGCTGATAAGCGAGCGGCGGCGGGACAAGTAATCCTCGCGCTCAATATCCTCCGCCACATACAAGTCCGTCAAACGCTCCAGTTTGCGCGAAATGTCCTCAACCTTGTCCCGCAGACCTTGCACGGCCTCCGCCGCTGTTTTTGAGGCGTTGGCGGCCTCTGCGTCCAGCAGAGCCGAAAGTGGCGATGTCCATTCCTCTGGCATCGCGTACTCGCCGAGAAGCGCCGAAAGTTGCGAGTTCAACACTTCGCTTCGCATCGGCGCTTCTTTGCATTTCACGACCTTGTTTTTGCGAGTACAGCGATAATAGGTGTAGTGGTGGACATTACCGTTTTTCTGATGCTTCTCTTTCACTTCGGCCGTGATGCCCATGCCGCAGAAACCGCATCGCAAAAGTCCGCAATACGGCGCGGGTTCGGTTTTAATTGCAAGCGTCCGGCCGCGTCCGCGCAAAACCGCATTCGCCTTATCAAAAAGCGATTTTGAAATGAGCGGCGAATGATTGCCCTCGTACAGTTCCCCCGCATAGCGGAAGTGGCCGTAGTAAAACGGATTTTGCAAAATGAATGAGATGCGCGAGATGTGGACGCGGCGGTTTCCTTTGGACATCACGCCTGCACTCTCAAGAAAATCCGCCAAGTCGTTCAGCGTTGTGTTCGCGCTCGCATAGCGTTCAAACATCTTGCGTACAAGCACGGCATTTTTCTTGTGGACGCGGATTGTTTTCGTGCGAGGGTCGTTCAAGTAGCCGATAGGGGCGAGGCCGGGATATATCCCTTGTCGCGCTTTCTGTCGCAGACCGCGAGCGGTGTTCGCGCTCAACTGGCGCACATATTCGTTTGCCATTCCTAACTCAACGGACATCATCAGCACATTATCGTTCGGATAGTGCGAGCAGTCGTGCGTTTGAATGTGGCGAATGACACCCTGTTGCAAAAGCCATTGCACCTGTCCGCCATCCACCGGATTACGCGCGAGCCGATCTATTTTCCAGCAGATTATTCCTTGCGCCTCGCCGCGCTGAATGCGCGACAGCATGTCGTTGAAAATAGGACGGCCGGGCATTTTCGCGCTCCGTTTCTCCACGAATTCTTCGACGATTTCCAATTCGTTTTTCTGCGCGAGCGCGCGCAACTCGGCGAGTTGCGCTTCAATGGAAAGGACCTGTTTGTCCTCGACGTCGGTGGATTTTCGGGCGTAAAGAAAATATTTCACGGTTGAATTATATATCATTTGGCTGGATAATGGCGACATCATGGATATAACGACGAAGAAAATTATTCGCGCAGAGATGGTCGCTCTCTTGCAGCAGAAAAATGTTCTCCTGCTTCACGGAGATCAAGGTGTAATCAAGACACTTTGCCGGAAGCATAATCTGAACGAGCCCACTGAAGCAGCAACGATTGCAAATCTTTTCCATTCTCTAAAAGACTATGAGGCAGAACTTATAAAACCCCAATTTCCTAACGAAATCAGGATTTCAGCAAGATTCACAAACGATCTTAACAAGACGTGGCAAGATAAAGTTATAGGGTTTCTCGCGACCAATTGGATAACTTTCATCGGACTAGTACTTATAATCATAGGCGTTTTTGCAGATTACAAATTGAGCGGGTCAGGTCTGAATTTCTGGAAAGATAAGGGAATAATTATTGCGGGAGTCGTTGTCTCGGCTCTAGGTCTTTTAAAGCGATAGGGAGCTTCGCAATAGCGAAGGTGCGCGCGAATGGGTGGGTGGGTCAAGCGCACATGTATTTGTCCTCCCCTCCAAAAAATCCCCCTCCAAGAAGTTTTCGGATTGAACCTCAGAATCCACGCGCGCGAAGCGCGCGGTTTGCCCATTTCCCCCTATGCGGCGCTCCGCGCCGCGCGTTTATCTGACGGCG
>JACOWS010000004.1 GCA_016176685.1 Patescibacteria group bacterium
GCGTACGAAAGAGTCCCAAGCCACCACGCGCTCGGCGCGTGCGAAGTCAGTCGAGATTTTTGCTAAAGTAGGTTCTAGCAGAGTACAATAGAGACTCCAAATTTGTTTTATAAAAAATAACGGCCGCGGCCCACAAAAAAAGTGGGGCCGCGGCCAATCGCGCGTGTGCTAGGCAGTCGCCTCTGCCAGCTGCTTGTCACGGCCGAAGGGGAGTACCGCCGTGTACTCTACGAGCATTTCGTAATGCTCGCGCATACACTTGCCCTCCCGCACCAGCGCGTAGAACTCCTCGACGGTAAAAAACTTCGCCTCCTCGCCCTCGTTCTCGGGGTGATGATTGTGCATCCAGGCGATGTCATCCTCGCCCAGCTCCGCGATGAAAAGGCACTTCCAGTGGTCGTGGCGCCAATGCAGCCATTTGCCGCAGTAGACAAATGCTCGCAGAGGCATACGGATGCCCGTTTCGCCTTCGAGTTCGCGCAGGGCGGTGTCGAGCGGCGTCTCATCTGGCTTTTCACTCGGTTTGCACCGCTCTACTTTTTTCTTGTGGCCACCGGGCAGTTTCCACTGCGCACGGTCGCCAAACTTGCCGCGATCGATGACAAGGATATAGCCAATCGTCTGCAAGCTGGTTTTTTGTTTGCCGCCCGAGCCGACCACCGGCTTGCCTTCCTGGTCGAGAATGAACATCGCCCGCACTACTCGCGGGAAAATAAGCGAGGCCCAGTCGGATATTTCTCCAAGCCCGTAGTCTTCAAGTCTGTTGAGATCCACAGCACACTCCTTTCAGCGTTTGTGTGAGTTTCGAAGCTCAATCGCTTCCAGTGCGCATTACATCATATATTTATCAAAAACGCAAGCGTATGCTACACTTGGGGCTATGCAACAAAAGGAAGATATCCAAAAACGTATTGTAGAGATTGAAGGCCTCTTGCAAAAGCCCGACTTTTGGGCGATTCCCGAACAATCGCAGGCGCTCATTAAAGAGCTACAGGATTTAAAAACAGAGGCCGAAGGCGGCAGTGTGTACGACCGCGGCAATGCCATACTCACCCTGGTTGCCGGCGCAGGCGGCGACGACGCAGAAGACTTTGCCCACATGTTGCTTGAAATGTACCGCAAGTACGCCGAGGGTCGCGGCTGGAACATGCGGGTACTGCACGAAAATATGAACGACCGCGGCGGCTATCGCAACGTAGCGGTTGAAATCACGGGGAGGCATGTGTACGGAACGCTCAAGGGCGAGTATGGTGTACACCGGCTGGTGCGCATCTCGCCCTTTAACGCTTCCGCCAAGCGCCACACCTCGTTTGTGTTGGTGGAGGTACTGCCCGTGATAGAAAAGGTGTCACAGGTCGAAATACCGGTAAAAGACATGGAAGTTTCCTTCGCTCGCTCGGGCGGCCCCGGCGGGCAAAACGTCAACAAGCGCGAAACGGCCGTGCGCGTGGTGCACACGCCAACCGGCATCTCGGCGCATGTAGATGGCGAGCGCAACCAAAATGCCAATCATGAAAAAGCCGTTGCCATAGTCACCGCAAAACTCCTCCACCAACTGGAGGTTGAGCGCAAACAAACAATAGCCGACCTATCGACATCCGGCGGGAAAATAGAGTGGGGCAGCCAAATACGCTCCTACGTGCTCCACCCCTACCAGCTGGTGAAGGACCATAGAAGCGGTATAGAGGTCCGCGATGCACAGGGGGTCTTGGCTGGCGGCCTTGAGCCATTTCTCACTCCCAGGTAAAATAGAGGGGTTGTGATCTACTTTGACCGAGTAAGCAAGGTGTACGCGGGCGACACGGCCGCGCTCCAGGACGTCTCCTTCTCGGTTGAGGCGGGGGAGTTTATTTCTATCGTCGGGCACTCGGGTGCCGGAAAAACCACGCTCGTTAAGATGCTCCTGGCGCAAGAAAAGCCGACCAGCGGCGCCGTTTTTTTTGAATCTATCAACATACACGAGGTACCGCCCAAGCGCATAAATGACCTGCGCCGCAAAATAGGAACGGTGTTTCAAGACTTTCGCCTGTTGCCGGGGCGTACCGCGTACGAAAATATCGCCTTTGCGATGGAGGCCGCCGGCCGTAGCGAAGAGGATATACACTCCGACGTACCGCACGTGCTGGAGCTGGTTGACCTCGGCAATAAAATGAGCAATTTTCCAGGCGAACTTTCCGGCGGCGAGCAGCAGCGCGTGGCTATTGCTCGCGCTATAGTCAACCAACCGGATGTAGTTATCGCAGACGAGCCCACCGGCAACCTCGACCCGGTAAACACCTTCGAGGTGGTGCAGATATTGAAGAAGATAAACGACCTCGGAACCACCATTGTCCTCACCACACACAACAAGGGAGTCATCGACAGCTTAAAAAAGCGGGTTATAACCATGGACCGCGGCAAAGTTATCCGCGACGACCGTGAGGGCAAATATATTTTATAATCAACCAACCATGGACCTCGTCACCACAAAAAGAATTTTCCGTGCTGGTTTCCTGGACTTTTGGCGCAACGGGTTTGTATCGCTTGCGGCCATACTCATGATGATATTCACCCTCTTTACCATCGGCATGGCGATGTTTACCGGAGTGATACTCCAAACCACTCTCCAGGAGTTTAGAGATAAAGCCGACATGAACGTATACTTCACCACCGATGCGCCGGAAGAGCGCATAGTGGAGGTACAGGCGTCGCTCAAAGCCCTACCGGAGGTTGCCGAGGTCTCTTACGTATCGCGCGAGGAGGCGCTGGCCGCCTTCCGCGAGCGGCATCAAAACAACCAGCTTATACTCCAAGCGCTCGAGGCGCTGGGCGACAACCCGCTTGGCGCGGTCTTAACCGTCAAGGCAAAAGACCTTTCGCAATACGACTCCATCGCTAACTTTTTAAACGGGCAGGGGGCACTCCAGGGCGGGCAGACGTCGGTTATCGACAAGATAAACTACTACGACGCGGCGCATCGCGTCGCCATAGACCGGCTGGGTGCGGTAACTGACTCGGCGCGGTGGATAGGGCTTATCATCATACTTATTTTTGTAGCCGCTACCATCGCCATTTCGCTCAACACCATGCGGCTTGCCATATACTCTTCCCGCGATGAAATATCCATCATGCGGCTGGTGGGGGCGGGGCAGGCATACATTCGGGCGCCGTTTATCGTAGAGGGGGTGCTGGTGGGGCTTTCGGCATCGCTGGTAACCCTGCTCTTGTTCTATCCGCTAACCTGGTGGCTCGGCTCTGCCACGCAAGACTTTTTTGGCGGCATCAATGTCTTTTACTACTACCTTTCTAACTTCCCGCTCTTTTTTGGAGTGTTAGTGGGTTCCGGAGTGCTCTTGGGCGCGGTTGCAAGCTACCTCGCCGTGCGGCGATACCTAACTATCTAGTATGCCTAAATATATTTTTATCGTGGGCGGTGTTATGTCGGGTATCGGCAAAGGCATCGCCTCCTCCGCCATTGGGCGCATACTCAAGAGCAAAGGTTTTAGCGTTACCGCGATAAAAATAGACCCGTACATTAACGTTGACGCCGGCACGATGAACCCAACCGAGCACGGCGAGGTGTTTGTGCTTGACGACGGCTACGAAACCGACCAAGACATGGGCAACTACGAGCGCTTCTTGGGAGAAACACTGCCAAGCATCAACTACATGACCACCGGCCGGGTATACCAGGAGATTATCCGCCGCGAGCGCAACCTCGAGTATGGCGGCAAAAATGTGGAGGTGGTGCCCCACGTGCCGCTGGAGGTTATCCGCCGCATAGAAGAGGCACAAAAACTGGCCCGGGCCGACGTAACGCTCGTGGAAATTGGCGGCACCATCGGCGAGTACCAAAACATCATCTTTTTGGAGGCGGCGCGCATGCTCAAACAAAAGCACCCCAAAGACGTTGCAGTAGTGATGGTCTCTTATGTGCCGATACCGCGCAACATCGGCGAGATGAAGACCAAACCGACGCAGTATGCCAGCCGGGAGCTTAACTCGGCGGGGCTCCAAGCCGACATCATACTCGCGCGCGCGGAGGTTGCCTTGGACCAAAAGCGCAAAGATAAAATAGCCACCTTTTGCAATGTGGCGCCCGACAGGGTCATCTCGGCTCCCGACGTAGAGAGTATCTACGATGTGCCGCTCAATTACGAAAAAGACAATTTGGGCAACATACTCTGCCGGGTGCTGGGGCTCTCGGAGAAAACAAGCAATCTCAAAGATTGGGAAGCGTTTGTCGCAAAAAGTAAAAACGGCACCGCGGCGGTGCCTATTGCCGTGGTGGGGAAGTACTTTAACTCCGGCGACTTCGTGCTCTCCGACGTATACATTTCGGTACTCGAGGCGCTCAAAGCCGCCGCCTACCATCTTGACCTCAAGCCCGACATTACCTACCTAAACTCAAAAGACTTCGAGGCGGGCACGATGCCGCTCTCGGCGCTCGACCAGTATGCCGGCGTGCTTATCCCCGGCGGCTTTGGCGAGACCGGGGTCGAGGGCAAGATAAAGGTCATCGAGTACGTCCGCGAGAAAAAAATTCCGTACTTCGGGCTGTGCTACGGCATGCAACTGGCGGTGGTGGAGTATGCGCGCCACATGGCGGGGCTCGCTCAAGCGCATACCACAGAGATACAGCCGGACACAGCGTATCCGGTTGTTATGGTGATGGAAAGCCAAAAAGAAAATGTGGCAAAGGGAAAGCTCGGCGGCACGATGCGCCTCGGCGCGTATCCGGCCCTGCTTAAAGAGGGCACCATTGCGCGCGAAGCGTATAAAAAAGACACCATTTCCGAAAGGCATCGCCATCGCTATGAGGTAAACCCGAAGTATGTCGGGCAGCTCCAAAAAGCGGGGCTGGTATTTTCCGGCCGCTCGCCCGACGGCGTCTTGATGGAGATAGCGGAGCTCCCCACGAGTGTCCACCCCTTCTTTCTTGGCACGCAGTTCCACCCCGAGTTTCTCTCCCGCCCTCTTTCCCCGCACCCGTTGTTTGTGGCCTTCATCAAAGCCGCCGGCCTGCGCAAGCAGGCGAGCAAAAAATAATTTTTCAGAACTTATAAAGCACGTTATCATTTCAATAGAATATTTTTAATTTAGCTATAGCTTAATTAAAAATATATTATTTTAAACTAAAGTAACGTGCGGAAATTAGAAAATCTGCTACAATTTCGTTGTTGTTAGCAATTGCCGGGTCGTCCCTGGCCGGTAAACCCGTCCACAAAAATGCGAGTGCCGTTTGTGTTAGTGTATAGCGAGATATTTTCAACTCGGGTAGAGGCGCGGAGGCGAGAGAAATATCTAAAGAGTTATAGAGGAGCGGGAGAAAAATCCTCTATATTGAAAAATTGCCAGATCGTCTAATGGTAGGACTCCTGCCTCTGGAGCAGGGTATCTTGGTTCGAATCCAAGTCTGGCAGCAGTCTAGTTTAGTATCGAAGGACCTAAAGCCGTCGATAACTAGATAACTTCACCCCGTTGTGGCATACCGGCTGAGCACCGTATTCAGAACACAAAACCACCGATTAGTCGGTGGTTTTGTGTAATTGACCTCATTTAGTACTATATGATACGCTCTGTTGAACCAGTTGTTTTATTTGTAAGGGCGTGATATATATGCAAGTATGCAAAAAGGAGATAATAAAAACGAATCATCAAGAGAAAGGTTTCGCCGCCTGGCTACCCTTAGGACGAATGGGGTTCTAAAGCGACTGAAGGTTCTGGGTAATTGTTCAAATCGCCACGCCTACGAATACGATGAGGAGGATATTGATAAGATTTTTTCCGAGATTGAGCGCAAGGTTAAGGAATCTAAAGCAAAATTTCATTTCCCCAAAAAGCGGGAGTTTAAACTATGAACTAATCTTATGTCTAACATACTCACGGATATTAAAACTGAACAAATAGGAGCCGACTTGTCGAAGGTCGTTGATAGAGTTTCAAAACAATATGACCGCCCGGATATTGCTTTTCAGAAAGAAGCAATCCAAAATTCTTGGGATGTTCGCAGTGATAAAAAGGAGGGGAAAGAGTGGCTATTTAAAATTTATGAATATAAGGACGGAAATCAGAAGACTCACGTCGTTGTAGAAGATTTTGGGACAAAGGGAATGAACAAAGAAAGGTGGGAGGCCTTTTCCTCACTATGGCGTCCTAAAAAAGATCGTGATGATGCTGGTGGAAAAGGACAAGGAAAGTTTGTATTGATGAACGCCTCCCAAGAACACGTTTTATTTGTGGAAAGTGTGAGTGATGATGCTGGTTATATTTGTAAATTTCTTCAGGATGGTAAAAAGAGTAGAGATGAAGAAAATTTCCAAATTTTTAAACATATTCCAAGCGTTAAACCCCTTGAGCACAAAGGAAGCAGAATTTGGGTATATGACGTTCGAGATGATTTTTTAAAAACACTACATTCCGAGGAATTTGCAGATTCAATAATAGAATGCTGGTGGCAAGTACTCGGACCCAGATTTAATGGAAAAATTTCTCTGTTTGATAAGGAGGTTGTGTATAAACCTCTTCCGTCCCCAACGGAAGAAATAACCTTGTTTGAGAATCATCAGGTTGATGGGTTTGGCCGGATAAAAAGGCTTTGTCTCAGTTTTTATGCAGATAAAGTTCCGTCGGCTTTCGATGGAGTGATGGTTCAGCGAGCCAATATGATGATCGTTAAAATTCCCTTTGAAGTGCATGACAAAGAATATCAAGGTCGCTTTTCAGGATATATAGAATTTGATGAAACGTTGGAAAAAGAGTTGAAGGAAATAGAAAGAAATGATCACTGTAGTTTTCAATATGAATCACCATGGAAAGAAATTAAGGTTCTTATAAAAGACGAGGTTAGTAAATTTATTACAAAGATCGTTCCATCGAAAGAACAACGCAAAACGATAAATATAAAAAATCTTGCCGAAGTTATTCAAAAAGCAAACCAAATTATTGATGAATACTGTCCGGAAATTCTTGGTGGCGGAACAGTTGTGCCGCCGATTACTCCAAGGCCGAAGCCTCCAATCAGAATAAAACATCTTGCGGTCAATAAGAGAGAGGTGAAATGGGGCGATACAATCAAAGCGACTTGCGGGATACTTAACACTACCAGTGAGGATAAAAAGGTATCGCTTAATATTGAGATAAAAAGATTGGGAGCGAAAGTTCTTGAGGAAGAATATTCTCTAAAAATTAAAACTAGTGAATCTAAGCCGCTGAAATTAACCGAAATCAAGTTAGCCCAGAATAAATTTGATAAGGGGAAATATATTGTCCGTGCAATCTTGCGTGAACAGAGGCATGATCTTGATACTAAAACAACCAGTTTTTATCTTGAATCAAAAAGAGAGCCAGTTAAGAAAGGGTTTATCAAAGAAATTAGATTTTACGAATCTGATGAGCCGTTGAGAAATAAGCAGGTTAAAAGCGGAACTCTTGAAATAAATTTAGGACACAAGGACTTTGCGAATATTTGGTCTGTTTTTGAAGAAAAACCAAATATTCAGACTAAACAGATTGGTTTCTTCATAATGAAACTTTGTCTCGACGAGGCAGTAAGAGAGCTGTTTAAATTGAAGTTAAAAGATGAGAGTTCGAAGGACATAGACGATATTGTTCAAGAAGTTAAAGAAATTCAAGATAGAATGTACTACGATGTCCATGCCTAAAAAAGACAACTCAAAACCGGAGTCAAAGATTGGTTTGGGTGAAAAAACTGACTCCGGTTACAAATATTCGTCGCGAATAAATTTTAAGGAAGATTTATCACTTCAAATTGCAAAGTTAATGCAAGAAAAAAAAGCGAAAGATGAGCTAGAAACTTATGTTGAGCAAATTCGTAAAATTTCTTCGCGATTTAAAAATAAGGATAAAAACCTCGATTACTATACAGCTGTTGGCAAAGTTTTATTTTTTTTAAGCAGTGATAGCTTTAAGAACATAAAACCTTACAGCGTATTTAGAAGATTGATTGATGAAGTTCCCGATATATTGCCCGGATTAGACACGAAAAGAATACAAGATCATTTGATGATGATGTACAGAATTGGCGGGCTAGACGAAAATATTTTGAGTAAAGCGACATGGGAACAGTGGTATGAAATATCGAAGTTCAAAAATGCCATAAACAATCGGAGGGTGTTAAATAGAATACTTACGGCAAGCGGTAGTGCTTCTGGTCCTGATTTACGCAAAAAGATAGAATCTATACTAGGTAAGTAAAACTTGTCGCCGCAAATTTTCGTTTCTCAAGCGAGGGCGCGGCGGAAGAGGGGTGTGGGGGGAATTCCGCCGCGCCCGAGCGTTCCGCCGGAGCGAAGCGGAGGCGGTCAGTCGTCCGGATTCGTTTGGTAAGAAGTTCGGATTTTGTTCAAGAGACACAGCCGAGGTTGGATCGGCCTGTGGATCCGGCGACGCGAGATTCTCCGTCCCGCCGCTTTGCAGTATACTTAAGGCGACGTATGCCGCTTTCTCTCTACAACACAACCGTCCCCGTATTCATCCGCTCACTCACCGAGCTCCTGCGCCTCATAGAAAAGGGAAGGGCGTTTGCACGAAGAAAGAACATCTCCGAGAAGAGATTGATTGGCGCGCGCCTCGCACCTGACATGCTCACCTTCGCGGGGCAGGTACAGTATTCCTATTTTACGGCGCTCGACGCCGCGGCCGGGCTCTCCGGAAAAAAGGCGCCCGCGTTCGCCTATGACGAGACCTCCGTCGCCGAGCTTGCGCGAAATGTACGGCGCACGCTCGCATATCTCCACTCCATCACGCCGCGAGATTTTTCACACGCGGGGAGGCGGCGCGTCCCCGTTTACTTCGACCCGTCGCGAAAACTTCCCGCGCGTCGCTATATAACACAACTCGCGCTCCCCAATTTCTTTTTTCATATGACGGCGGCTTACGCTATCTTGCGCCACATCGGGGTACCTCTTAAAAAGAGCGACTACCTCGGCAAGCTTTAAGGGACGCGAGCACGCTATTTGTGTTTTACGCGCCGCGTCCGGGATATCGTCGCGCGCGGCTCTCGCCTTCCAAGAGTTTTCTCGATCCTCCTGCGGTCAAAGCCGATGAGGACGTCGGTCCCGACGACAATGACGGGGACGCCGATTTGGCCGGAGCACTCTATCATTTCCGTCCATTTTTCTCGGTTAGCGGATACATCGTACTCCGTGAATGGAAGTTTTTGTGCGACAAAATACTCCCGCGCCAGAGCGCAGTACTCGCAATCAGGAGCGCTGTAGAGAGTTATATGCTGCATAAAGCATAAGAGACGGCAGTCAATGGCAGTCAATAAGTGACGAGCGAGGATAATTATTCTCGCGGGAGTCCGCGTGGGGCATCAGTCCTCATCGCTCGTATGGAGGATGACGTTCCCCTTTTTGTCGATAGAGATTTTTCGTTTTTTTGCGAGGGACGCGAGAGCCCTCGTCATCGTCTCACGCGCGACACCGACGAACTGGGCGAACTTATCGTGGGTGAAGCGGCGAGTGATGGTGCGAACGCCGGCCTCTCTCGTTCCGTACTCACGCCACATGTACTCGAGTGCTTGCAGAGTTCTTGCCTCGACATCCCCAAGGGTTGCCTCCCGCAAGCGCCCTTCGGCGTTCGCGAGTTCGAGCGAGAGCTGCTTGATTATCGTGAGGGCAAGGCGTGGCTTGCGCTCAAGGAGCGCGAGGAAGTCGTCATGGGGCATCGTGCAGACCGTTACGTCCGAGGCCGCTTTGATAAAGCGGTGCCGACCGCCCTCTTTCCCCGGAGTGTCGCCGAGCGCCGTATAGCCGAAGACATCGCCTGCTTTAAGCGTATCGACGATGAGCTTGCGCCCATCCATGGTCGCCTCGTACACCTCGACTTCGCCCTTCTTGAGGAAGTAGATGCGCTCGTGGAATTCATCGAACGGCGTCTCGATATAGACATCGCTCTCGAAGTCGCGCATCCGGGCTTTTTGCGCTATCTCGCGGACCGTCTCCGGTGCAAGCTCACGGAAGAGGTTCACCCGCGAGAGGAACCAGAGTTTCTTTCCCTCGTCCTCCATACCCACACTATACCCGTACGGTCTCTATCGCGCACGCCATTCTTTAGGACAGACGGTGGGCCCTTTGAGAACGTGGCTAGTTTTCGGGGCGCTTGACGAGATTCAGCATCATGGCGCTCTGTACGCGCAGGGTGTAGCGGATGGTGTAGAGGGCGAGTGCGATGCCGGTAAGAAGGGTGGCGACGCCGACGAATTTGAACGGCTCGAGCCACGCTTTCGTTCCTTCTATCGCTTGGAGTTGCCCCAAGAGGAGCGACCCCGACTCGGCGGTGTCAAGCTGTGTCTTGATGGAGTGGTTCCAAAAATCGGCAGCGACGTTCGCGAGCGCGAATCCTTCGACGGCGGCTATGGCGAGGATGGTAAGGCCCAACATCATGAGCATCGGGAAGGCGTACGCGGTCCAGGGCTTTTTCGGCAGGACGGGAGCGATGCCGATTTCACGCTGGAGGACGACCCCGGCATTGCGAAGGGTGAGGATGATGTTTGCAAGCGCCATCGTGATGCCGGCGAACAGGAGGCCCATGCCGAAGAATTTAAGCGGCGGGAGCCACGCTTTGACGCTCTCGATGCTCACTTTAAGGTTGACAAGGAGCGACCCCGACTCGGCGCTCTCGCGCACGATTTTCGAGGAGCTCAAGTACTGCGCGGTGTCGGCGCTGTTGCTGAAGCCGACGAGGAGCGCATAGAAGACGATAAGGAGACCCATCATGACGAAGGGGCCCCACATAAGGCGCACCATCTTGTACATGGCGGCATCAAGTCCGGTGAGGAGGAATGGAGTATCTTTCATGGTAGAGATTAATAAGAGTGAATAGTTCTAATAATGAGCGGAGAAACTATCGTTTGCGGTACGCGAGGAGAAGCTCCGTGGCGGCACGAGCGCGCAGCTTCACCATATTGAGTATGGACACGGCGAAGGAAATGCTGATGCCGAAGAGGATGAGGGCGAGTCCGGAGAAGAATACAGGCTCAAGCCACGCCCGCGTGCTCTCGAGGGTCGAGAGTTGGGCAAGTACTGCGGAACCCGTCTCAGCCGCGTCGCGGATCGCCTTTGTATTCGAGAAGTACTGTGCGTCGACGCCGACGAGCCCGAAGGCGTAGACGGCATAGATGGTGACGACCGCGATCCCAAGCACGAGGAGAGTCTCCGCGAGGTACGCTGAGCGTGGCGAATGGCCGGCTTTTTCGCTAAGGTCTTGAAGTGATGTAGTCATGGATGATGTTTTGGAAGGAGAAAATAAATTGCTAATGCGCGAACGTAAGTATCGACCGCAATAAGTACAGCATGAGTGCCCCGCCGCCGCAGTGACGCAGGTCACACGAGTAAAAAAGCGGCCCGGCTTCTCTTGAAGCCGGGCCGCTGGCCGCTTTGGCGCATGCTAGGACACCGCGCGGCGGGGGCGGGGAAGGAAAGCGATTCCCATAATGAGAATCCATATCCCGATCGCCGCGTCGATGACCATGTTCGTATCCTCGACTGGATGGAGCTTGACCGCGACGGCGCCGAGGTAGAGCGCACCGTAGAACAGTGCGTCGAACTCTCCGGGCGGAGATTTCCTCCGAAACAGACATAAGCAGAGGATGAGCAACAGGGCCGCTTGGGGAGCAACGAAAGTCCAGTCGCCGATGGCGACTGCTAAAAGTCTGCCGCCGAACAGCTCCAGCCAGACGTAGGCAACCATGACGAGACCGCCCACGATGAGGAAGCCGATGTGCGCCCATTCGTTCGGATTAGATTCTGCAGGGGAGGAACTGCTACGAGTTTTCATGGAACTTCTCCTTTGAGTCTGCCGCAGTAAAGCATACTTATGCGGGTGGTTTCAGTGACGTTCGTCACACACCGAGGTATGTTCCGATGCCCCAGCATCAATGTCCTCGTCTGTGTGGTGGTACTTCTTCTGTGCCTTGCGGTACTCTAGACATTAAAAAGTGTGTTTTAATGATGGTATATGAAACGGCAGGAGCCCGCCGACAAGAAGAAGCTCCTGCGAGTAATGGACCATTTGACGCGCCCGCCCCGGTTAAAGAATGCGGTGCACAAACGCGGCGTTAAACCCGTGCGCAAGAAGAAACTGCTCCACAAAAAGGAGGAGCAAAAGAAATAGCGCCATTATCGCAAAGGAAAGAACCGCTCATTTTGAGGAGTTTCCCCAAGTAGAGGATGCTGAAGTTATGCGCCTTATGGCAAAGTAGTAAGGGCCTGTTTTGACAAACACTGGACAAAAATTGGTATATAGTGTATTATGAATGTACGAATACTCCGTAGTGCTTAGCAGAGTGCAAGGCACCAGTGAGATAGAGAGGATTCTGTAGGCGGCACTCTGCCGCATTTCTCGTGGATATACAAACACCAACGCAGACACCTGCATCCGGTTTCCAAGGGCTCGGTATTTCGCCGAGACTTTTAGACGTTCTTTCCTCCGGCGATTTTAAAACACCCACTCCCATACAGAAGATGGCGATACCGCCTGCGATAGAAGGGAAGGATGTGGTCGGCGTGGCGCAGACCGGCACGGGCAAAACGCTTGCCTTTGGCATTCCTCTTTTGCAGCGCTTGGCCGGGGCGGGCGGCCGCGGGCTTATACTCCTGCCCACGCGCGAGCTTGCCAACCAGGTTGAAGAGGCCCTGCATAAGATAGGAAAGACCTCCCACCTGCGCACCGCGCTTATCATCGGCGGTGCGTCCATGTACGAGCAGGTCCGCAAATTAAAAGCAAACCCGCAGGTAATTATCGCTACGCCTGGGCGACTCAACGACCACTTGGCGCAAAAAAATGTCTCGCTTGCCGGGGTCAATGTGCTTATTCTCGACGAAGCCGACCGCATGCTCGACATGGGCTTTTTGCCGCAGATCCAGCGTATACTCGCGGCGGTGCCGAAAGAGAGGCAGACGATGCTCTTTTCCGCCACGCTTTCTCCGGAAATTATGAATATTGCCACCGCACACATGCGCTCCCCCATACGCATCGAAGTGGCGCCCTCCGGCACCACGGCCGAAAAGGTAAGCCAAGAATTTTTTATCGTCCGCAGGGATGAAAAAATGCGGCTGTTGGAAAAGGTGCTTGCCGACCGCCCCGGCTCCACTATTGTTTTTATGCGCACCAAGCACAGTGCCAGCCGGGTGCGGCGCACTGTCGAGGCTATGGGGTACAGCGCGGCGGAGCTCCACTCCAACCGCACGCAAGGCCAGCGCCGCGCGGCCCTGGATGGATTTAAGGCGGGCAAATATCGCGTGCTGGTTGCCACCGACATCGCCGCACGCGGCATCGATGTAAAAGGGGTCGAACTGGTTATAAACTACGACCTGCCCTCTGACGCGCAAGACTACGTGCACCGCATCGGCCGCACCGCGCGCGCGGGCGCATCGGGGCACGCCATTTCCTTTGCTATACCGGAGGAAAAGCGCGACATACGCGACATTGAGCGGCTTATTAAAAAAACAGTCCCCGTGTCGCGTACCCCCGAATTGCCGCCCGGCCGCGCCGTGGTACACGCGCCATCGCCATCGCCATCACCGGCGGCGCGGCGATTTTCTCATACTCCACGGCAGGGAAGCCGGCCGCCATTCCGCGGCCAGCCACAAAAATCTTTCCGCGGCCGCCGCTTTAACGGCAGATAAGTTGAACACTCCCAAAAGGGCAAAGGTGTATACGAGGTCGCCTATCAGCATATTCCGCAAAAACGGCAACCCAAGCGTGTAGCTGTAAAACAGCCCCGAAAGACTTTTTTCATACCAGGGGGAAAAGAGCCATACGGAAGCATTGGTGATGAGGAAAAATAGTATAGATGCCGCCACGGCGAGCCCCGCAACCGAAAGAGCGCTGGAGTGCTTGCGCACGAAGCGGCTCATGATGCCGATAAGCAAAAAAGAGCCGTAGACGCTTGCAAGGACTTTCCAATCATAAAATCCTAAAACCGCATCTGACGCTATCATAGCGACCATGGGCACGGCAAAAGCCCACCATTTCCCTAGGTGTTTTTGCGCTGCGATAGTTATCGCAGTTATGGGAGTCGTGTTGGGAGCGTGAGGCAAGAGGCGCCCGGCGATGCCCACGCCCACGAGCCCCGCTACAACAAGAAACTTTTTACCCATACTATTCTTGAGAGGTGCCGAAAAACCATTCGACCACCTCGCCGTTTTTAACCGCATAAGCGCCGGCTCCGACCTGCGGCATCACCCCGTTTACTTGGTACTGCCAGTACTTGCCGCCCATGCCGTTGCGCAGATCACCCATACCGTCTATCAGTGTGCCGAGCCCTGCGTACTCTTTGACCACAAGTCGCATGGCCGGGTCTTGTGTATTGAGCCCTTGCAACACCTGCAGCAGTGTCTCTCCGGAAGCAAAGGAAACTTGTTTGTCTGTGTACAGCCCCTCTATGGAAAGCGTCACCGTATCGGTTAGGGACGCATCAAGCTCTGCCGCTTGCCGCGGAGCCTGTGCCACCTCTGCGTAGAAAAATACCATGGCGACCACAACCGCCAGCACCACGGCTCCTATAATTTTCCACCTCTGTCTTGTCTGCATATAGTATTACTTCCTTACAGACTACTCGTATCTTGGCGCTTGTTCAACTATACCCGCTTTTGCAGACTCGTGCCGCGCCAGCGCAAACAAAAGGCTCGAAAGTCGATTGAGGTATGCATAGGTGGATGGGGAGCAGGTGCGGATATGCCGCGCTTTTATAACCTCTCGCTCGGCTCGGCGCGACACCGCCCGCGCATAGTCAAACAAAGCGGACATCTTTGTGCTCCCGGAGACCACGAACGACCCTTGGTGGGGAACCAGAGCCTCCAGCGTGTCCGTCATATGCTCGAGTTGTGTGACCTGCTCTTCCGTGATCTTTTTTTTTGCTCCGGCAAGCTCCGCCTGGATGATAAAGAGGTGCTGTTGTACGGTGTTCACCTCCTCTTTTTTTGATAAGGCAAAACAGACGCCAAGGAGTGCGTTGAGCTCGTCCAGCGTCCCCAGCGCGTCATACACCGGGCTCTCTTTGGGAAACCGCTCTTTGGTGCCAAAGAGCCCCGAGGTGCCGCGGTCTCCTTTGCGGGTATAGAGCATAGTTCTAGTATCTGGCGGGGGCCGACTCGGCCGGTATCTCCACCATGTCTATATCGCACACGCCACCCACGCACGCGAGCTCCTTTTTTTGCTCGGTCTCGTCGGTGCGCTCATAGGTGACGAGCTTGGAGTAGTCTATGTTCGGGAAGTTTGCAACCATTTCCTCGTACCGTTTTTTGTCTATCGACTCGTAGGGAGCCAGTTGGTACACATGGTCGAAGCGCGGCAAGAATGAGAGCCCGCCGACAATGTCCCAGTTTTTCTGTATCCAGTCTACTACCCCTATCCACTCGTCCTCGCCGACAGAAATGGTGGCGGATGGGTTGTGCTCTGTGTAGTTGAGTTTTACCACCTTCCAATACTCCAGTTGCTCCATGGCCGACAAGTCTTCTTTGAAGGCCGAGCCGTTCGGCGCCTCCACGGGAAATTCCAAGACATACGTGTTTGCGCTTTCTTTCGACTGGCCGACCTCGGGGTAGTGCGGCACGCCCTGGTCTTTCATCATTTTAAAGAGCGAGTCGGTTGCCGAGATGCGCACCCGGCGTATGTAGTACTTTGAGTGGCGCGGATGGATGCCGGATGAGCAGTTGAAGGTTTGCGACACTGTTCCGGAGGGCTTCACTGCCGTGACCGCCATAGACTGGCTGACGCCAAAACGCTTTGCGTAGGTGGCGTTGGCTTTTACCGCCGCATCGCGCATCGCGCGCAAGGCCTCCGGTGTCCGTGCTACGTCGCTGTCCCACTGCCCGGTCACCGACACGCCCAGCAGGCGCTCCGCCTCGCAGTGCTTTGTCCACTCTTTTGATATGTATTTGAACTTTGTCAGCGTTGACTGGTAGGTGCCAAGGAGCGCGGCAAGCCGCGCTTTGCGCACGAGCGACTCTTGCGTATCTCCCGCACGGGCTATCACTTCGGAAAGATTGCAAAATTGTTTTGATTGCAGGATGATTTCGCCGCAGGGGTTTGTTCCTATAGAGCCTCTCACGACGCCCTCGGCATCTAACATGCCTATTTTTTTAAAGTAGGAGACCCGCCGCTTTGGAACCGTGTGCGCCAATGCCCCCCGGTTGAAGATACCGCGCTCGCCCGAGCCGCTCTTCATCAGTGCTACCCACTCCTCCATTAGCTCGGTATTGGTTGGTTTTGTCTCATACACCGCCGAGTTGTTTGCAACGGAACGGTGAGGCTCGGTAAGGAAAAATTGCCCTTTTTTTGCATCGCGCGACTCGGTATCGTCAAGGTCCGAAAGCGAGATCATCGCGGTGCGCCGCACGCCCCCAGCCACCACACATTCGCCGATTTTGCAGATGATGTCGTGTGCATCAATGCTCCGCAGGCGCCGCCCTTGGCGGCGCAGTATCTTTTCGCGCGCAAAGTCAAGAAGCGAGCGCAAGGGCTCCGGGCCCGATGCTTTGCCGCCCATGGTCTTGAGCCTCGCACCCGCCGGACGGACGAGCGAGTAGTCAAACTCGACATCGCCGCCCGCGTACCACGTTTTAAGCCCCAGCGTGAGCGCGTCGCACCAACCCTCTTTAGAATCCGCAACAGCATACGTCGGCAGCTTCTTTTTTGCTTTTTTCTGTTTTTGTATTTGCGGAAGTTTTTCTATATTTTGACTTTCAACCGAGAATCCGACTCCGCACCCCTGCATCGAGAGGTACATTATCTCTGCGAAGTCTGCCAATTTTGTGGGGGCGGTAAACGTACAGTTATATGCACAGGTATTGCATCGGCGTGCCGGCTCGCCGGCAAACTGCATCAGACGCATGGAGGGCATCACTTCTTGCCGTAAAATTGCTTCGCGCAGTTCGGCATACTCGTGCTCCGTAAGTTTGTCGCCGATGTTCTCCCTCATAAACGACATATATCGGTCGACCGTTTCTACCCAGGTTTCGCGCCGCCCCTCTGTTTCAATCCATCGGGCATAGGTGCGCAGAAACACAAATTCGCCAAGCGGATTGTTTTTAAAGTATTGCTTGCTCTCGGCGGCCAGTGCGCGCACGTTTGCCGGCACGTCGCCCTGCTTTTTGCGCATACGCATGCGCTCGGCACGGTACAAAATATACGCTTTTGCGGTAGCGGGGAACTCTTGCAGCATCAGCTCCTTTTCAACCTCGTCTTGCACGCCCTCAACCGTGGCAGTGTATATTTTATCGGCCGCCTTTTTTGCCGCTATTGTTTTTATAACCGCATCTGCAACTTTGTCGGGCGCCTTGTCGACAAACTCCCCGGCGGCCTTCATGGCCTTTTCCACCGCGGCGGCAATTTTGTGCTCGTCAAACTGCACCACCGTCCCGTCTCGTTTGGTAATAGTGGTAAGCGCGGGGAACTTCTTTTTAGGCATGGGTAAGAGATATTATATTGGTAAGCATCTATCTATAGTACCTAGTTATACTTGTCTATGAATAAGAAAAAGTTGTGGATAAGGAACGCCAAAACAAAACCAGCTCAAGGTAAAGAGTAAAAACCTATAAACACCCCATTTGGCCAGCAAAAAATATAGCCCTATACTATACGGTATGCACACGTTAATCGGACTCCATGCGGTGTTGGGCGAAGTCGGCGCACTGGCATTTCTATGGGTTTTTGTAGAGCTGTTAAACCCCAACGAGTCGCGGTTGCGAAGGGCCCAGATTATGGCCCTGCTCGGCGCCCTTTTTTTTGTCGGCGCCTGGTTTTTTGGCGGTTTTTATTACGTCACTGAATATGGCGCCGCAGTTAAACCAATTATCAAAAGCGGCCCGATACCGTGGGCGCACTCGATAATTACAGAGACAAAAGAGCACGTCTTTCTCTTTCTCCCGTTTCTTGCCGTACTCACCTGGGGCCTGCTAAAGAGGTATAAGGATGAGTTTATACAAAAGAGAAATTTTAGGATAGCCGTTCTACTTATCTCCGGACTCGTCGTGCTTTTGGCATTTGCCATGGCGGGTATGGGGTTCCTTATATCAAGCGGCTTTAGAGCGGCCTTAGAATCAAAAATCATATGAAACTGAACAGCAAAGCACTCATTACCTCAACCATCGGTGTCATATGGCTCATAGTTGGCATGACACTTCTGGGCGAAGTGTCAGGACCGTTCAAATCGTTTTTGGTACAACTCGCCGGCCACCATTGGGTAGGAAAGAGCGGCATAGCCGTGGTTGTTTTTATCGCGCTGTATCTGGCTTTAGGTAAATCGAAAGAGTCGGAAGACATATTGCGCGGTGCACTGCTTGTCGCCTTGAGCATCATACTGGGCGGGTTAATCATATTTGTTTTCTTTCTCCAACACTTTTTGAGAGGATAGCTCGGAAGAAGATAGGGGGTGCGGATTGCTGTTCCGAGTTGCTCTGCTATAATGCCCAGTACTATGAACGAAACAATACCAAAGGCTACTAGTTTGACGGCGCCGGTTGCAATTGTTATCGCCGGGATATTGATCGCCGGTGCGGTGCTATACAGCAATAAAAGTCAATTTCTTTCTGCTGGTGCGGAAGAAAATGGGAAGGGCGTCGCGCAGACGGCTGGTTCAATCAGTTCTGTCCGACCGGTGAGTGACAGTGACCACATCCGCGGCAACCCGAATGCGTTGGTCAAAATTGTGGAATACTCCGACTTTGAATGCCCTTTTTGTAAGCGATTTCACGATACTATGAACCAAATAATGGATGAGTATGGAGAGAGCGGACAGGTTGCGTGGGTGTATCGGCACTTCCCGCTTGACCAACTGCATCCAAAAAATGCTCGTATCGAGGCGATTGCCTCCGAATGTGTCAACGAACTTGGAGGAAACGACGCGTTTTGGAAATTTGCAGACCGATTTTTTGAACGTACGCCTTCAAACGATCAAACCGATGTTACAACGGTCTTACCGCAAATAGTTCGAGAACTTGGCATTAATGAACAAAGATTCAACACTTGTATGGATAGCGGTACGTATGACCAGCATATAGAATCTGATATCGTAAACGCTGTCGAAACCGGCGGACAGGGCACGCCGTGGAGTATCGTTATCGCTGAAAACGGCAGGGCATTCCCGTTGTCGGGTGCTCAACCATACGCATCGGTAAAGCAACTTATTGAGATAGCTCTTAAGGAGAAATAATTCTTTAAAACATTTTATGATGCGAAAAGTAAAAAATTACGGCATAGTTCTGCTAGTTATCGGCGGTATCAGCTATGGGGTATATTTATTCGCGCAAAGCGTCGCGCCAAAAGGAGAAGATATGAGTCAATCCATTCCGCTCTTGGAGGCCACTCATATTGCAACAGACAGTCCTCTTGGGGAATATAATTCGAATCCGCCGACATCGGGACCGCACTACGGGCAAACGGCGCGGTCTGGTTTTCGCAGCGAGCCCGTTTCCGACCAAAACATCATCCATAACCTCGAGCATGGCGATGTTTGGATCGCCTACCATCCGCGTATTTCAGAAGCGATGAAGGAAGGCCTCAAACAATTTGCGGCCGCAAAAGTAATTATCACGCCGCGCGAAGAAAACGAAACTGACATTGCGCTTGTTGCGTGGGGCCGGTTGGACACCTTTACTATAGAGGGCGGTGTTCTTCCGGAACAGCGCATACAAGACTTCATCACGCGCTACAGTAATAAAGGGCCGGAGCGTGTTCCCGGCGCAAGTGGTGGTATATAGGCATGGTTTTTTGGTATGTTCTATACAGTCTTTAGGAAAGTCTTCTCTCGTATTTACTACCTAGCCCTTGCCGCTGTTCTTGCGGGGCTTGTTTTTGCGTTTGCGACCTGGTTGCCAAACCTAAAACTGATTAACGAAATCGCTTTTAACTCGCCTGCTTCAATTACAGAGAAAATAATCCTACTCTACAGTTTGCTTGGGTCGATACAGACAAATTTTTCAACAGTTTCTGCGGGCTACACGATAGCAATTGCCGTTTTGTTTGGCATCAACACCGCACTGCTTGCGTACTACCTACGCACCGGGCGCGCGGCATTGTCCGGCTCGGGAGCGACTCTAAGCGCGGGGGGCAGTGTCGGAGGGTTGGTCAGCGGTGTGTTTGGAATCGGCTGTGCCGCGTGCGGTACGTTTTTATTTACCTCAACCCTGGCCTTGTTTGGGGCGGGGGGCCTGCTTGCCCTGTTGCCGTTTGGCGGTGAAGAGTTCGGGTTTCTTGGCGTTGGCTTGTTAGCGTATTCTACTTATGTAACAGCAAAAAAAATCACAGAACCTTTGGTGTGCGAACCGTAGTGTGAGTAAACATATGCAGACGTTTAGCGAGCGGGTGGTAAGAGCGGCGCTCTCTGTCCCCAAGGGCCGGGTTACTACCTATGGCCGCATCGCGCGCGCGGCCGGGGGCGGAGGGCAGGCCGCGCGCAGTGTCTCGGGCATATTGGGCAAAGCGTGGGAGCGGGGCGAGCGGCGCATCCCCTGGCACCGCCTGGTGTATGCAAACGGACACATCTGGGTTGATGCCCGCCACCGCAAAGAGCGCATGCGTTTATATAAAGAAGAGGGAATAGCGATAGACAAAAAAGACCGCGTCGTACATTTCCGCGACCTATTGTTCGAGTTTGAGTAGATTGACTATAAAAAATTTAGTGTCGTACTTTTGTTTCTTGCGTAAGGAGAACTTTTTGCGCGCGTCTACACAGTAGTTACCTAATAATAATCACTACTAGTATGCATACGCGCACCCTTACACTCTCTAAAGCTCCACTTATTTTGTTTATCATCGGCGCGGCGGCCGTCGCTTTTTCCTTGGCGGTTATGCTCGTTCGTGCCGACACGGTTCCTACGGTGGAGACTGCCATACTCAACTCCAGTCATAGTACTACCACCACAGCCGCCATCGGCACCGTGGTTCACGACTATGTTTCGGTCGCCTCGACCACCGGCCCCCTGCCCGAAGGGACGGTCAACTTTAACCTCTACGCCAACACACAGTGCAGTGGCAGCCCCGTGGTACAAAGTGCCGTACCGCTTATAAACGGCATCGCCACGTCAAGCACCACCACCGTGCCGGCAACAGGGCTTTCGTACCTGGTTCACTACAACGGGCAGCAAGATGTATATACCGCGGTAGACGGCGCGTGCGAGCCGCTTATCCCAACCGCGCCAAATACTTCCATTACCACCGCGCTCTCTACCACCACATCAATTTGGGCGGGTGAAAGTGTTCACGACACGGCTGTGCTCCACAACACCACTGCCGCGGCAACCGGCACCGTTGCCTACTCTGTCTACACTAACAATACCTGCACCACGGGAGCCGTGAGTGCTGGCAGCAAAGTAGTGGCTAGTGCGATTGTGCCAAACTCCGACACACTCCAGTTCAACACGCCGGGCACCTACTGGTGGCAGGCAGTATATAGCGGCGACGAGTTCAATGCGGCGGCTACTTCCACCTGCTTGAGCGAAGCGCTGGTAGTGCTGGCAACCTCCACACCGCCAGCCCCCGCAGGCACCGGCTCGATAAGCGGGAAAAAGTATAATGACTTGAACCACAATGGTATAAAGGATGCAGGCGAGCCGGGACTTACGGGCTGGACCATCAATCTCTACGGTACGGTCAAAGAACACGGCTGGAATTGGTGGCGCGGTTTTAAGTGGGGTTTTTGGAAAAATAAAGAGGTGGTAGAAACCGCAGTGACCGATATTAACGGCGACTACTCCTTTAGCAACCTCACAGACGGCACCTATACCGTGCGCGAGGTCCCGCAAAAGGGTTGGCGCCAGACAAGCACACCGCCCCCGCCGATAACCATAAAAAACAGCTCGTCTATAGCCAATGTAGACTTCGGCAATGCAAGCACAACCTCTATCGGTTCCGACCGCAAGGATATACGAGAGGCAAGGGGGCAAAGAGACCAAGGCCGCGACCGTGGTAGAGATGTTGATAATGACGACGACGACAACGATACTGACGATGATGACGCAGACGGAAATGACCGCCACGGCAGAGGCCTCGGTACACAGATAAATACCAAAGTTCGAGAAATGAGTTCCACTATCCTCAACGACATGTTTTCCGGCAAGTTTTTTAAGCGCGACGACTAGCCCTCCAATTGCATACTGCTGTTGTACGGAAGCGCTTTGTGGCGTATACTAACGCTACTGCTCGGGGTGCCCGGGCTTTTTTATTGCTATGGAAATCCGCAACATCGCCATTATCGCGCACGTGGACCACGGTAAGACCACGCTCACCGACGCACTTTTGCGCCAAACCGGCGTCGCCAAAGAGGGCGTCTCTATGGACTCCGACTCGCTCGAGCAGGAGCGCGGCATCACCATCTACTCCAAAAACGCATCGATACCCTACAAAGGGACCAAAATAAATATTGTCGACACTCCCGGGCACGCCGACTTTGGCAGCGAGGTTGAACGTGTTTTGCGCTCCATAGATTGCGTACTGTTGGTGGTAGACGCGCAGGAAGGGCCCATGCCGCAGACCCGCTTCGTGTTAAAAAAATCACTCGAGCTCGGGCTCAAGCCAATTGTGGTCATAAACAAAATAGACAAGCCCGCCGCCGACCCCGCACGGTGCGAAGAGCAGGTACTTGAGCTGTTTATGGAGCTGGGGGCCAGTGATGAACAAATCAATTTTCCGGTCGTCTACACCATCGGCCGGCAGGGCATTGCCAAAAAAGACTTGGCCGACGACTCTACCGACCTAACTCCGCTTTTGGACACGGTGCTTTCGCACGTGCCGCCGGCCTCATCAATCGAGCATGCGGGAAAACCACTGCGGCTCCAGCCCTTTAACCTTGCGTACGACACGTTTTTGGGTCGGCTGGCGGTGGCGCGCGTGTACGATGGCAGGGCCTTGGCAGGACAAAGTGTTTTTGTAAAAAACGCCGCAGGTGCCGCACGCTCGGGCAAAATTATCACACTGTTTTCCTTTAAAGGGCTCGAGCGGGTTGAAAGCGGGCAGGCACAAGCGGGCGACATTGTGCTTGTGGCGGGGCTCCCTGACATAAACATAGGCGAGACCGTATGTGCCGAGGAGTCGGCCGAGCCGCTGCCCGCTATTGCTGTAGATGAGCCGACCATCTCGCTCAACCTGATGCCCAACGCCTCGCCCTTTGCCGGCCGCGAGGGTAAGTTTGTCACCGGCCGCCAGTTGCGCCTGCGGCTCGAGCGCGAGCTTGAGGTCAACGTGGGGCTCAAGGTCGACTTCTCTTCCGCAGACGCAATGCGCCTCTCCGGCCGCGGCGAACTGCACATCGCTATTTTGCTCGAGCACATGCGCCGCGAGGGGTACGAAATGCAGGTTTCCCAACCGCAGGTCGTCTTCCTCACAGCCGCCGGTGGTGAGCTTGTCGAACCATTTGAAGAGGTGATAATCGACATCCCGACAGAGTTTCAGGGCGCCATCATCGAGCGGCTCGGCAAACGCAAGGTAATTATGAAGGATATGAAGGTGCACAACGGCTCGGTGCGGCTTTTGTTCGAAGGGCCGACGCGCGGGCTCCTTGGCTATCGCAGCGCTTTTGTGCTCGACACCAAAGGCGAGGGTATTTTTTCTTCCCGTTTTGTCGAGTTTCGCCCCCATGCGGGTGAGTTGCAAAAGCGCGCCACGGGCTCGATGGTGTCGATGATAGCGGGCAAGGTGCTCGGCTACGCGCTGTGGAACCTGCAAGAGCGCGGGGTGCTCTACCTCGGCCCGGGCAGTGAGGTGTATGAGGGGCAGGTCATAGGCGACACTGCCAAGGGGGAAGATATGTACGTAAACCCCACCAAAGGCAAACAGCTCACCAACATGCGCGCTTCCGGCTCCGACGAAGCGATTAACCTCGTACCGCCCTACGAGCTTTCAATCGAGCGCGGGCTTGAAAGTATGAATGAGGACGAATATTTGGAAATCACTCCATCTTCTGTCCGCCTGCGCAAAAAAGAAATAGCCCGCAAGTTTTAAAGTGTCGCAGTAAGAGAGCGTGCAACCGCTCGTCCTGTATACTAAGAGTTATGCGACCCCTTTCTACCGGTATCGTGTTTGTTGCACTTTTCTTCCTGCCGCTTGGGGCGCATGCGGCGACGTTTGAAACGGGCGGGTGGATACCCTACTGGCGCTCGGCAACGGGCACGCAGGATGTATTGCCGCACATCAATACGCTCACTACCGCGCATCCCTTTGGCTACACGGTTAAAAACGACGGCACACTGTACGATGCCCTGGGCATTGACGCGGAACCGTGGACCACTTTTATACACACGGCAAAGCTAAATAAAACTCGGGTAATACCCTCGGTGATGTGGAGCGACGGCGCGGCAATGCATCGCATCCTTTCCAACACCACTACGCGCATCGCGCTTGAAGATGAGATAGCAAACTTGGTAAAGGAAAAAGGATTCGACGGCATCGACATCGACTTTGAGGGCAAATGGGCGGAAACAAAAGACTATTTTTCAACCTTCCTTAAGGGGCTCTATATGCGGATGGGCCCCAAGTGGGTCTACTGCACCATTGAGCCGCGTACGCCTATAAGCAGCCGCTATGAAGGCGCGCCGCCGCCAGGTACCGGCACCTATGCCAATGATTATGTACAAATAAATAAGTACTGCGATCGCGTGCAAATTATGGCATACGACCAGGGCAGTATCGATGTCAAACTCAATGCCGCAAATGAGGGGCCCTATGTGCCCGTCGCCGACCCACTGTGGGTCGAAAAGGTGGTCAACCTTGCCGCCAAAGACATACCAAAACGCAAACTAATCCTCGGCATACCCACTTACGGTTACGAGTATCAGGTGACCCCGCTTTCTATAGAAGGATATAGCTACAAAATGCAATGGGCGCTCAACCCCGAGTACGCGCTTGCCCTGGCCGGGCAGCTGGGGTTGGTTCCGCAACGCAACTCTGCCGGTGAGTTAAGTTTTACCTACCTCGCCACCACCTCGCCGCTGTATACTTCTACTGCCGCCGCGGCCGGCCCGGCACTTGCCGCGCAAAACACCGGCGTCCTAAACATCGTGTGGTGGAGCGACGCTCTCTCGGTGATGGATAAGGTGACTTTGGCCAAAAAACTCGGCCTGCGCGGTGTCGCCGTGTTTAAGTTCGACGGCGGGGAAGACCAACGCATCTGGAATGTGCTCGATGCGTACTAATTGCCGTGCTATACTCCTGTGCATAGTTACCAGATAAAATAATTACCACTGTATGAAAAATACAATTATTGCGGTGCTGGTGGTGGTGGTAGCGGCGGGCGCATGGTGGTACTACTACGGGACATCTCCCGCTCTGGCCCCCTCAATCGACACCGCCACGGTAGATGGTTCCCAAGGCGGAAATAGCGCCATGCCGGTACCAGGGAGCAGTGGTGTTACCGAAAAAGAGGTTATAAATGTAGACGTTTCCATGGCCGCACAGGTAGCACTCACCGCAAACGGCTTTTCTCCGCAGACGGTAACGATTAAAAAAGGAGGCGCCGTTACCTTTGTGAATGAAAGTGGAAGCGGTATGTGGGTTGCAAGCGCACAGCACCCTACACACACGGCGTATGCAGGCACGTCGCTCGGGGAGCATTGCGATGACGCGGTCGACGTGTCTTTCGACCAGTGTAACATTGGCGATACGTACTCCTTTGACTTCGACAAGACGGGGAGCTTTAAGTACCACAACCACGCAAACTCAAGCCAGTTTGGCACCGTGGTAGTTGTCGAGTAACTCTATGGTTAAGAGAGCGCGAGCCACGTACCTCTTGATGCGGCTTGGCGCGGCTTTTGCCTTGCTATACCCGGCACTTGATGCGTGGTTTGAACCATATACCTGGGCCGGATACCTGCCAAGTTTTGCGCGTGGGTATGTGCCGGACACCGCACTACTCAACCTCTTTGGCGTTGTAGAAATAACGCTCGCGCTTTGGATACTCTCCGGGATAAAGATATTCTGGCCTTCAATCGTGGCTACAGGACTGCTCATTTCTATTGTAGTTTTTAACCCGCACGAGTTTTCGGTGCTCTTTCGAGACCTCTCTATAGCGTCGCTCACCTTTGCCTTGGCGCTTATGCAAGCGCAAAAAACCAGCACACCTACCGAAAGTTTAGAATTTAAGAAACAGCTGTAGCGCGGATATAACAGATGCCCCCAGGTTGCTAGTGGTGGCGGGTTTTAAGTTCTCGCGCTCTTTCGTCTGGAAGAAAGGGTTTTGTCCAGGGAGCACTTTTTTTGGCAATTGCGGTTGGAATCCGGCGTTCTCCGGCTTGCCTTGGTGCATGATGGAAGGGGGTGGTATTTGGCGTGTAGTACTCCCCATCATATTGGGGCGCAATGGTAATGCGCGCTTTGGGAAATCGGGAAGCATCGGTTGCACCGGGCGCACTTTGGTAGTGGTACCCACGCCACCCAAGTTGTGTTCTTGTGCAAAGGCCCGACATTCGCCTTGGTGCTCCGGGTTTGCACAGTACTCGCGGCACGCAGCGATTCCCTGGCATCCTCCGGGGCCTTCCATGGTACGCAAGTTTTCTTCGCGGTCCGCTCTTTCTTTCGTGATAAGACCGTTTTTAAGCGCAAAAGCCACGCATTCCTCGCGGTTTTCTTCTTTAGCGCAGTATACTTTGCACTCCTCGCCGCGGCAGTCGCCCGGGCCGAGCTTGCCCACCAGAGCGCGGGCATGTTCGGCCTCCTTGGCACTCATGAGATCATAGTCTTTGGCAAATTGTACGCACTCTTCGTGGTTTTCCTCTGCACTGCAGTAGGTTTTGCACTCGCCTTGGGTGGTACACCCGCCCGGACCCGTCGTTTCGCGCAATATTCGGACTATCTTACTTTGGTTTTCGTTTTGACGGTGTTGCTCTGCCGCGGGCGGGGGTCGAAGCCCGTTTTCCAAGGCAAAAGCCACGCATTCCTTGCGATGCTCTGCCTGTGCGCAGTAATTTTGGCACTCGCTTTTGGTGGCACAGCCGCCAGGCCCCTCGCCATTCTGCACCTTTTTTACAAAGGAGCGCGCCGCAGCTATCTCGTCTTTTTGCATGAGATTGTGCTCTTCGGCAAAGGCGATACATGCGTCGCGATTATCCGGCTGGTCGCAATACGTTTTGCACTCCGCTTTTGAAGTACAGCCGCCTAGCTCTGCAATGGGAAATATGACCGTGCCTTCTTGCGCAAACACCACGCCGGCAAACAGGAAAACTCCTGCCGTAACGCCAAAAAGGCCAACATATTTTTTTGTCATATTACTCAAAAGGGTTAATCTTTACATCTTGGAGCGGGTTGGTCTCTACCTCTGCGTAGGGGTTGGCTTGCTCTGCGGCAGCTGCATCTTGTGCCGCCAATGCCTGCTCTGCCGCCGCCTGCGCGCTCGCCTCCGCAACTCCCTGTGATTTGCCGTACACATAGCCGCTGCCTGCACCGAGCACCAGCCCAAGAAGTAGCGAGCCTATGGCTATAGCGGCGCCAGAGCCGCCCATGCTTGGCGTGCTAGGTGCCGCCACTGGCGCGGCAGTAAGTGTGGTATTGGTGGTTGGTTGTTCCATATAATAATGCATTGCTTTAACGTAATAAATCTACTGTTCTTACAGTATAAGGGGTATATATGCGCGCGGCCGCGTTTGTGTTGATAACGATAGAAAAGCGCCACGCATTTGATGCGCGGCGCTCCTTAACCGTGTTGCTAGTTGTCCTAGGCAGTCAAATCCGGGTTCAGCACCCAGTCCACCAAGTCTTTTACCGTTTCGAGGTCGGCCACCACCTGGGATGCGATTTCTTTTGCTTCCTCGAACCCAAACCCATAGTGCATACCCATGCCCTCGAGGTATGCAGAGTAACGTTTGCGGTCCTCCTCGTTTTTCGTGAAGACCAGTCCAAGGCAGTACCGGCGATACTGCTGTCTGGCGCTTTCGGACGATGCCGGTTTTACGCCTCTGATGATTATGTCGACACTTGGCATGGCCAGCTCCTTCTCTGTTGATATTTGTTCACTATAACAACCGTTCCGCACTGTAGCAAAAAAATATGGTGTTTGCTAGGCTGGAGAAGTATGAAGATTTCTGTTCGGGTTACCACCCGCGCAAAAAGAGAAGGGGTCGAGACGCTAGCCGGCGGTCGGCTTCATGTGTCGGTAAAAGCAAAAGCAGAGGGCGGTGCGGCAAACGCCCGCGCGCTGGGGTTGGTGGCGGGGTATTTTAAAATCTCTCCTAAAAAAATCCACATTATCCGCGGCCACAAAACCCCCGCCAAAATTTTAGAAGTAGGGAGCAGGTAAAATACGGTGCCTTGAAAAACGGTGGAATGTGTGATAGAGTGTAGGCGTGCAGACTAAGAAAAACAGCCAAGACGAAGCTAATTTTATACCCAAACAGCTCTACGCTTTCGTCCAATACTACAACCAAAACATACCCGCGTCTTTTCCGCGGGCCTCCGCCAAGATTTTGCAAAAGTTTAAGGAAACGCATGAAGAACTTTTTAAAGATGGCGGCGAGTGGACGGTAGACAAACATCGCAAAAAACTGATGGACTGGATCACCTCCAATCGCGAGATGCTATAATTTTTTTATTATGACTCTGCGTGCGCGAGGGTACAGTGTAATACTTGTTATATTGGCGGCGGCGTTTGTAGCGGTGCTTGGTATTGTTGCCTGGCAGCAAGGAGGGCTCGGCACCATTGCTTTCCCCGCCGTGCCGACCGTGCCAGAAGAAACTCCTACGCCAACCGATGATACCAGCGGGAGTATCGCGCCTTATCAAAGCGGAGTGCGCGGCGTGGTGTTGCTCGGACCCACGTGCCCGGTAGCGCAAAACCCTCCTCAGCCGGGGTGTGATGATCGCCCTTATGCAACAGCGGTGAAAATCTCCCGCGCCGGCGACCCCGCGCATGCTTTTGCACAAACGGAGAGCACCGAAACTGGCGAGTTTGAAGTGGCGCTGCCGCCGGGCGACTACCTGGTCATCGCGGGCCCGGGTACTGTCTCTTTGCCGCGCTGTACTACACAGCCGGTTACCGTGCCGGCGTATGGCTATGTTGGCGTCGCCATTAATTGCGACAGCGGCATCCGCTAGCAGGGTCGTGGTTTCTTCGGTGTGCGTGGGGTATACTGGGCCGATGCATCGAAATACCTTAGACAAAGATGCAGAGGAGATTACCCTTGCGGAATTGCAGGTGCTTTTGTCGCAGTTGCGCACGCAACTTTCCATAGTGCGCACCGGGGTAGGGGCGCTCCTTGGCGCACTTTCCCTCACTTTTTTAATACTGGCGAATCAATGGACCTTCAAGGGCGACTGGGCTTGGCTTAACATGCTGTTTTACGTAATGCTTGGAGTATTAGTGTTTCTGGGATTGTGGCGGATGGCGGTTGCCGAGCGCAAACTGGTTGCTATAAACAAAATAATTCACAATATAGAGCGCAAAGATAAACACATTGAAGAACTCATTGTCTAAGTTCTTCGACCTAGGATTTTGATGTACTATCAATAGGGTGAATGAGGCGATAGATAGGTTGTGGTACACGCATACCGCCCTTGCAGTGCGTAAACAGTTACAAACGAGCGAGCAGGGCCTCTCCGCCCATGAGGCCGCGGTGCGATTGGCAAAATATGGGCCCAATGTATTGCCCGAGGCAGGGAGAGCTTCCTACCTGGTTATATTTCTGGAGCAGTTTAAGAGTCCGCTTATATACCTGTTGTTGGGGGCGAGCGTCATCGTGTTTGCGGTGGGGGAGCCTGTCGACAGCGCCATCATAGTGGCGCTCCTTTTGTTTAACGCGGCGGTAGGTACCGTGCAGGAGGGGCGCGCGCAAAACACTCTTTTAGCGCTTAAAAAGTTTGTGGAGACTACGGCGACGGTCTTGCGCGAAGGTAAGGAAATAGAGGTTGTCGACCGCGCCGTGGTCCCCGGCGACCTGGTGGTGCTCGAAGAGGGGGAGAAAGTGCCTGCCGACGCGCGCATAGTAATGGCCAGGAACCTCCAGATAGACGAAGCGTCTCTCACCGGCGAGTCCGGCGCGGTGCATAAGACCGATCGGCCGCTCGCCGCAAAAAATGCTCCGCTAGCCGAGCAAAAAAACATGGTGTTTAAAGGCACCCACATTGTTTCGGGCAGCGGGCTGGCGGTGGTGGTTGCGGTGGGGCTTGAAACGGCAATTGGAAAAATTGCAAAAAAAATAGCAACCATAGACTCGGAGATTCCTCTTAAAACCGACATTCGCCGCCTCTCGCGTGTGGTAATTGCCTCGGTACTTTTATTAAGCACGGCACTTTTTGTGTATGGTATTGTTGTCGGCCACACCGCCAAGGAAATGTTTGTCACCGTGGTATCACTTTCCGTCTCTCTTGTTCCCGAAGGGCTCCCCATTGTCATGACGCTGGTGTTGGCGACCGGCGTGTGGCGCATGTCAGGACGAAACGCTTTGGTAAAACGCCTCCAGGCGGTTGAGGCGCTTGGCCAAGCAAGCGTTATCGCGGTTGATAAAACAGGTACCGTAACTAAAAACGAGTTGGTGGTACAAAAAATATGGGTGGCAGATGAACTTTTTACCGTAAGCGGCGTCGGCTATGAGCCGACGGGCAACGTCTCGCTCGGGAAGGGGGTGGTAGACGCTGAGCGCCACCCAGCCCTTAAGTATGTGCTCAAGGCGGCCGCACTGTGTGCGCACGCCAGATTATTTTTTTCAAAAGAGAAAGGTCAGTGGCGAATCGCCGGGGACCCAACCGAAGCGGCTTTGTTGGTTGCAGCGCAAAAAGTCGGCTTGCATAAGGAAGCGCTTGTGCAAGAAAATCCGCTGGTCGCGGAAATTCCTTTTGACAACAAGTGTAAGTATCACGCAACAGTACACAACATTGCAGGAACACCACAACTGACGATTATAGGTGCACCCGAGGTGACCCTACAGCACTCAACCGCTATATGGCAAAATGATTCTTCCCGACCGCTTTCCGCAAAAAAACGCAAAGAGCTCGAAGAGGTGTTTGTACATATGTCGGAAGAGGGTTTGCGCGTAGTGGCGCTTGCAGTGCGCGCCAAGGTACCGAGCGATGTAACGCACGAGTCTATACAAAAGCTGACGTTTGTAGGTTTTTTCGGCTTGAAGGATGCTCTGCGCCCCGAGGTGCATGGCGCCTTGGCGAGAGCACGCAGTGCGGGTGTGAGAGTAGTGATGATTACCGGCGACCATGCGGTTACCGCACGTGCCATAGCCAGGGACGCGGGAATATATAGGAGCGGGGAAAGGGTGCTCACCGGCGCCGACATCGACGCGCTCGCCGACACCGAGCTCCCAAACCACCTTGGCCTCGTCTCCGTGTTTGCCCGGGTAACTCCGGAGCATAAACTGCGCATAATAAGGGCATACAAAGAGCGCGGCGAGGTAGTGGCTATGACCGGCGACGGTGTCAACGACGCGCCCTCTTTGGTGGCGGCCGACCTTGGGGTGGCGATGGGAGGTATTGGTACCGAGGTGGCTAAAGAGGCGGCCGACATGGTGCTTTTGGACGACAACTTTGGGAGCATTGTATCGGCCATTGAAGAGGGAAGGAGCATATACCAGACAATGAAAAAGGTCATCCTTTACCTCTTTTCAACGGGGGTGGGCGAGGCGCTCACCATCACGGTGGCTCTCATAGCGGGCCTGCCGCTGCCAGTCCTGGCGGTGCAAATAATTTGGCTTAACTTTGTCACCGATGGGTTTCTCGACGTGTCTCTTGCCATGGAGCCAAAGGAAAAGAATTTACTTTCAAGCAGGTTTGGGGGGCGCAAGAGGATGATGATAGACGGTCTTTCGATACGGCGTATGATTCTAATGGCGACCCCCATGATGGCGGGGACACTCGTTCTCTTTTCGCACTTTGTGACGGCGGGAGATATGGCCAAGGCGCTTACCGTGTCGCTCACCACGCTCGCCGTTTTCCAGTGGTTTAATGTGTGGAACTGCCGTTCGGAAACGGAGTCTGTTTTCCGCATGAACCCGCTCAACAATCCTTTTCTTCTTGGAGCGACTGCAGTTATAATTTCGCTACAAGTGGCGGCGGTGTACACTCCTTTTTTGCAATCTATTCTGCACACCGTGCCGCTTGGCTTTTTTGAGTGGATGATGATTATACCGGTAGCTTTCTCTGTTGTAGTGGTAGAAGAGGCGCGCAAGTTTTTGCATAGAAGAAGTCTCAACCCCGCCTTCTAGTTATCCACAGAATGTGTGTATTGTATGTATTGCACGTGGAAAGATGTGTTAAATTATCTATATATGTACACACCTCTCACCTACAAGCAAAAGCGCGTGTTGGAGAATATACGCCTCTACATAGGAGCCAAAGGCCAGCCGCCCACACTGGAGGAGCTACGCCGCAACTTGGGGCTCAAGTCTACCCGCACGGTGGTGCAGTATCTGGAGTCCTTGGAGCAAAAGGGCTATCTGGTGCGTCGCCGCAACGCGTGGCGCAACATAGAGCTGCGCAATGTCGATGGCGGGTGGGGAACTGTTTCAGTGCCAGTGGTGGCCAATGTCGGGTGCGACGACCTATCGCTTTTTGCGGAGCAACAGTACGATGAGTTTTTAGAGGTGGATAAAAAAATTGTCGAGGAGTCCGGCGACATTGTCGCCGTGCGCGCGGTGGGCGAGAGCATGCTAGACGCCGGTATCCGCGACGGAGACTACATTTTGGTGCAATTCACCGACCAGGTACAAAACGGCGACAAGGTGGCGGCCATGGTGGGCGACATGGTCACGGTCAAGCGGTATGAAAAGAAAAACGGAGTGGTCATACTGTACCCCGAGTCTAAAGACCCGAAGTACAAACCAATAGTCCTGCACGAAGACTTTAAGGTTGCGGGTAAGGTGCTGTGTATTATACCGGCCCCCGAGCGCGAGCTCACGGAGGTGGTGCCGCTCTAGGGCTTGCATGTCAGCAGTGTAGGGTATACTAGAGTATACTAGGGTATACGCGTGTAATTAATCATACCCCTAAGCGTCTTATAATAATATGATGAAGTGGATTGGAGCAGTACTTATCGTCGTTGCAGTAGCAGGAGTATATGCCTGGTGGAGCGGCATGCTTGGACAGTTTGGTATAGCAGGCCCGGCACAGATGCAAAATGCAGAGGAAGCCGACAACCAAGCGGCCGGAGGACAGGCCCCAGCGAGCGACCTGCCTACCGCCACTACAGACACCTCTACTGCCGCTATAGAGCAAGACACTGCCGCGCTTGACGTACAACTCCAAGCGCTTCAAAACGACTCGGCTAGCGTCGACACCAGTCTTAACGACGCCGCAGTACCGCAGGAGTATTAATCACATTGCACGAAAATCATATGACACGCACACACTATATAAAGATATTAATATCACTTTTTATCGGAGCGCCGCTGTTAGTGCCGGTGTTTGCGATGGCGCAGCTTAACAGCGCAGATATAAACGCCACTGTTAACGCAAAAGCCGAAGTCCGCACCAATGCGGGAACAGGAGCAACACTTTCCGCAACCACAACGGCACGTATGGAAAAGGCGCGCACCAAGGCGGCGCAAGAAATAGAACGCCGCATCGAGGCTTTGACCAAGATAAATGCCCGCATAAGCGAGGTAACCAAAATTTCCGACCAGTTTAAGACTAACCTCAACACCAACATACAAAATCAAATAACTGCCCTGACTGCGCTTAAGGTAAAAATAGAGGGAGATACAGACCTAAACACGCTCAAGACAGACGTGCAATCGATAACAAAATCGTACCGCGTGTTTGCACTGGTAATGCCGCAGACGCACATTGCCGCTATGGCCGACCGCATGGCAACGGCAATAAACATCATGATAGGGGTAGGCAACAAGCTTCAAACGCGCCTAACGGAGATGCAAAATGCCGGTAGCGATGTCAGTACTCTCATTACCACCTTGTCTGACATGGGGACCAAGATATCCGACGCTCAAGCGAAGGCGCAAGCGGCGGTCAACGTCACCGCAACGCTTGTACCGGACGACGGTGACAAGGAAAAAATGGCGGCCAACAAAGCGGCTCTTAGAGAGGGACGCGACAATCTCAATGCGGCACATCAAGACCTGGTTGACGCGCGCAAATACATCACCACGATACTTAAGGGTATTCGTGAGATATCTGCAAGCGCCTCGGCATCTGCAGACACTTCCGCTACTGTGGAGACGCAGTAGAGCAACTCTTGTGTCCGCGCCGACCGCTACTATTATTCAATGATCGAAATTCTTGCGGCATCTCTGCTCGTGATGCTCGCCTCTTTGGTGGGAGTGTTTTCTCTGTGGCGGAGGGCGGAAAAAATAATCGAACGAAATTTAGATTTTTTAGTCAGCTTTTCTGCGGGTGTGTTTGTGGTGATAGTGTACCGTCTCGCAGTTGAGACAATAGAACATGCGGGGCAGGCAGTATGGGGTTTTACGTGGATACTCGTTGGAGCGCTCTTCATATGGGTCATATGTAAGTTGCTACCGGCAACCCACATGCACGCAGAGCCGGGCGACGAAACACGCGTTGACCCGCGGAAAATTTTAGTGAGTGACAGCATACACAACGTAGGTGATGGTGTTCTCCTTGCCGCTACGTTTTCGGTGAGCGTTGCGCTTGGTATTGCAACGACAGCGAGCGTTCTCATTCACGAAGTTCTTCAGGAAATTTCTGAGTTTTTTATATTACGTAAGGGAGGATACACACCGCAGAAAGCGCTCTCACTCAATTTTCTTACCTCAAGTTCCATACTCGTTGGTTCTGTCGGGGGTTTTTTCTTTCTCGAGCTATTCGAGTACCTTGAATCTCCACTCCTTGGGTTTGCAGCCGGAGCGCTACTGGTCGTGGTACTCACGGACCTCATCCCGCACTCGATAAGCGGTTCATACGAGCGGTCGCATTACGCCAAGCACCTTTTGTTGTTTCTCATCGGAGTAGCGCTGATGCTCGCGGTGAGTGTATTTGCCGCCCACTAGCGCTATACTTACCGTATGCAAGAACCCTTCGATACTACTCAAGGCGGGCAGTTAGACCGTATGGAAATAAAACTTGCCGAGATTTCCGGCAAAATCGACGAGGTACACGCATCGGCTGAAAAGATGCGCAGATATTTTTTATGGACTCTATGGGTGACTATTGGACTTATCGTAGTGCCGTTGCTTATACTCCCCATGGTGTTGCCGACATTTTTGCAGACGCTCGTCTTGCCGGCCGGGTTTTAGTTTTTGCGTGCCAAGCGACGGCATATAAATAAAAAAAGAGTAAAAAAGCAAAAATAGCGCAGTAGGATCAACTCTTGTAAAAACAAAAAATACGTTGTAGAGTGGAGCCAGAACGCTCTCCTGGTTTGCCCGTGCGCATTATTGGTGTTTTTAAACCAAGACTTTTACCATGTCTATCTTCATAAAATCTCTAGGGTTTTCAATACTTTTTGCCGTTTCGGCATTCTCTATAGTACCTATGGTCGCTTCAGCCGATACCCCTTGGTGGTGCGACACCAGCTTTGGCGCATGGTGGGGTGTAGGCAACTGCGGTACCACAACCGGCCCCGCAGGGGTCTTGGTATATGTGCAAACGCCGTCCCATGGAAATTACTACAACATCGCACCACGCCAGCCCTCAGACTTTACCGTTTCTGTCTCCGGGCAAAATCCTTCCCCGACAACTTTTTTGGGCTCATTGAATGGGTCTCCGGTGTTGCTTGGTTCCGGCTCATACTCGGTGTATGTAAGCGGCGACTTGTACGGATATACGCCCAGCTACTCGTCCGGATGCTCGGGCGCCATTGCCGTTGGCGAGCACGCGCTGTGCGTTATCACTATGAGCGGCTCATCCTACTCTTCGTACCCAACACCATACCCATACCCCTGCACCGTGGGCCCCTATGGTTGTACTTACCAGCTGCCCTCACTGTCTTGCACGCCGTCGTACCAATCGGTTGCGGCGGGCAGTGCCGCAACGTTTACTGCGGTGGGAGGCAGTGGCTCATACAATTGGACGACCCCTAGCCGCACGTACCTTAGTGTAGGTCCTGTGCTTTCTGTGGTGTTGCAGTCGTACGGCACACAGACTGTAGTGGTGACAAGCGGCTCACAAAGCGCTATCTGCACGGTAAACGTTGTTGCAGGAGCGCCGGTCTACCCGGTAGTCTCTGGTATCACCCCCACCATCGCGGTTCCTGCCGTAGTATATTCTCCGGGCGGCGCGGTTTCCGTGGCTCCATCCTCGGCCGTGTACACCGCTTCTTCCTATGTAGTCGCGCCCGGCCTCCCCAACACAGGTTTTGAACCTGTCGACGGAGCCGCAATGGCGCTTGCATTAGTCTTTCTTTTTGGCGCAGGCATCTTCGTACTTCCGTATGTCAGAAAAGCTTCTGCTTCTATACTCGGCTAGGTCGGGGGTTCTTGTTGAGCCGCCGCGGGCTTCTCCGCGGTGGCGTACCGCCGCTGCTCTCATGGGGATACTGATGATTCTTGTCGGTGCGGCAGATGCTACGTCACGCCTTGCCCAGAGCGTGTTTGGCAGTGGGGCGGGTGTGGCCGCCTTTGCTCCGGTTGCGACTATCGGCAACCCATCACTACTCGCACTCCTTCAAGCGGGGCAATCACCGGCTACCACCACCGCGCTCTTACCGGCGCGCATTATGGTCGGTGCCGCCCTCGTTGACGCCGCAGTGGAGCCGGTCGGCAAAAAACCGGACGGCTCGATGGACACGCCCAAAAATTTTACCGATGTCGCCTGGTACTCGCTCGGGGCAAAACCGGGGGAAGCGGGCAATGCGGTGTTTGCCGGACATGTAAACAACGCGCTCGGAACCGCAGGAGTTTTTGAACATCTTACCGACATCTCCATCGGTGACCAGATAGTAATCGCAGATGTGCAGGGGCGCATGCTTACCTACGTGGTACGCGCTGTGGATCTATACCGGGTAGACACCGCTCCTTTGGAAACCATTTTTAGAATGGTAGGTCCATCACAAGTGGTGCTTATCACGTGCGAAGGCGTGTGGGACAAAGACACGCGCTCGTACACCAAACGCCTGGTGGTGACCGCCAGCCTGGAAATGTAGCCAGGGGTTTCTTGCAGAGTGTTTTGCTTGTGTTTCTATACACTTGTGCTAAGGTGGGGTCGTTCGCAGTTAAGTCTCCGGTGCCGCACTCCAAGTGCAGTTTGGCAGGAGGAGGGTCGCCTTACGCGAACAGTATTAGTTTAGATCTCGTGTTTCGCGTAATATATGGCACGCAAATTGTTTGTTGGCGGCCTTCCGTACCGCACCACCGGGGATGAGCTGAAAGATGCTTTTTCCCAAGCGGGCGAAGTCGCCACTGCTTCTGTCGTGACGGATCGCGAGACCGGCCGCTCACGGGGCTTCGGCTTCGTTGAGATGGTCAATGACGGGGACGCCGACAAAGCCATCGATATGTGGAATGGCAAAGAGTTCGACGGTCGCACGCTCACGGTCTCTGAAGCTCGTCCGAAAGCGGCTTAATCCTTCGATTTCTCGAACGGTTTTCAAAGCGCCCCCAAGAGCAATTGAGGGGCGTTTTGCTATGCTGTGGTGGTATGAAGAAGCTGCTTTCTGAAATAAAAAGATATTATCGCGCACATAAACGCGACCTACCGTGGCGGCATACCCGCGACCCATACAAAATTTTGGTGTCGGAGATGATGCTCCAACAAACCCAAGTGGGGCGGGTACTGCCATTTTATAAAAAGTTTATACGCGAGTTCCCGAATGCACGAACCTTGGCGAATGCAAAGTTGTCGGCCGTGTTAAAAATGTGGAGCGGCTTGGGCTACAACCGCCGCGCGAAATACCTGCACGAAGCGGCGAAGATTATTGCGCGAGAGGGGATCATTGGGCAAAAGCTCCCGGGTGTAGGGCTATACACCGGCGCCGCAGTGGATGCTTTTGCTCATAACAAACCCACCGTTTTTGTCGAAACCAACATCCGCACCGTATTCTTTCATTCTTACATACTTGAGAATATAAGGATGACCGATGCACAGCTGTTGCCGCTGGTTGGGCAGGCACTCCGGCAGTCCAAAATGCAGCCGCGGGATTTTTACGCGGCGCTCATGGACTACGGCGCGCATCTCAAAGGGCAGGGGGTGCGGCTCAACAAAAAAAGCGCGCACTACACACGCCCAAAAAAGTTTGAGGGCTCCACCCGCCAACTGCGGGGCGCGATACTAAAAATAGTGCTCCACGCGCCCCGCAGCACCCTAAGCTCTGTAACAAAAAACCTCCCGCGTTCTGCCAATTGGCAGAAGCGAGAGGTCTTGAGAGTGCTGGCCCAGCTGAAAAAAGAGGGGCTAGTTCGCCGTCACAAAGGAAAATATCTTGTGTGAAATCTATCCACAATTTCGTGGATTATTGCATACAACAACGACCCCACCTCCTCCTCGGCAACTTCTATACCGCTCCCTTTGCACTCCCCATCTGAGCGCATAAGCCATTCAACTCCTTCTTTTTTAAGCGGGGGGCGATGAGGGGCAAGAGTAAGCCGTCCATTTGCACCCGCTATCGCCGGCCGTTCGGTGTCACACACCGGACATTTGCATCGCTTTTTTATCGGCATAACATCCTCTTTTTTCTGCCGTATTTGTACCGTCCTTCCTCGTTGTAACGCCACGGTGCGTCAACGTCAACCTCATATCGCCAAGACCACGGGGATAACGATGGGGCGCTTGTTGGTTTTTTCGAAAAGAAAGCGCGCGACCGCGTCGGTGACATTGTTTTTGACGTAGTCGAAGTTAACCGGCTGTTGGCCGTGGGTGGTGTCCTCAATAGTTTTCTTCACAATGATACGGGCTTGCTGGAGAAGTTCCTGGCTCTCGCGCAAATATATAAAGCCGCGCGAGATAATGTCCGGGCTTTTGCGCAGTTTCCCTGTGCGCGAGTTTACCGTTGCGATGATAACAAACATACCCTCGGCCGAAAGCACCGTCCTGTCGCGGATAACCACTTCCTGCATCTCTCCAATGGCAAAACCATCCACCATCCGCAAGCTGTTGGGCGCATTTTCCTTAAGGCGTACAATTTTTTGCCCCTCGTTCTGTATCTCTATGACGGCGCCGTTGTCGGGAACCACTATTTCGTCCTCGCTGCGCCCGCAGGCTTTGGCGATGTCGGCGTGCACGCGCAACATGTAGTGGTATCCGTGCAGCGGCATAAAGAATCGGGGATTTATTTTTTGATGTATCCAAAACGTTTCGTCTCGGTTGGCATGGCCGGAAGAGTGTACGTCCATTTGTTCGCGGTGGATGATACGCGCGCCCTGTCTCGAGAGATTGTCTTTTAGTTTTTGTACCGCGCGCTCATTGCCTGGCACTATGGAGGAGGAGAGCACCACCGTGTCTCCCTTTTTTATCTTGACGTATTTGTGTGTTTTGACGGCGATGCGCATGAGTGCCGCAAACTCGTCGCCCTGGGCTCCGGTGGCAAGTATCAGTATTTTGTTGTCGGGCAGGCTCGTGAGCTGCTCCGGGCCGATAAACACGTTTTCGCTTACCTTAAGGAGCCCCAAGTGCTTCACTATCTCGATGTTTACCTTCATACTGCGGCCCTCTACCAAAATTTTGCGGCCCACACGCTCGGCCTGTTCAATAATACGCATCAAGCGCTCCAGCTGGGAGGAAAAGGTTCCTACAATAAGACGCCCCGGGGTCGTCACTATAATATCGTCCATGTTTTTCTTGACCGTGCTCTCGGGGATGGAAAACCCCGGCCTCTCGCAATTGGTCGAGTCTGCCGCCAAAAACAGCACTTTTTTGTCTTTGAAGAAGGCAAACTCTTCCTCCTCGGCTTGTGTCGGTACTCCTTCAACATGGTCAAGCTTGAGGTCGCCGGTAAACACCATGAGCCCGAATGGTGTTTCGATTATAATGCCCATCGCGTCTGGTATGGTGTGTGTCACCTCAAAGAAGCGCACTTTAAGGTCGCCGGCTCGCACAACTTCTTTCGCCTCTACCTCTTTGATGTCGAGCGGCTTCAAATGGGGAAATTCCTCTTGTCGCTTGCGTATCATCACCGAGGTCAAGCGCCGTGTGTAGACAGTAGGGTAGCCGATGCGGTCTATTATGTAGGGTATGCCGCCGATGTGGTCGAGGTGGCCGTGCGTTATAAATATCCCGCGAATTTTTTGCGCTCGGTCCTCTAGATATTTGGTATTGGGAAGTATGTAGTCAATACCGGGCGTGTCGCCGTCGCGGAACTGAAATCCGCAGTCGACGACGATGATGTCGTCGCCAAACTCAATCGCGGTCATATTGCGGCCTATTTCCTCCACGCCACCCAAAGGGACTACGCGTATGTTGCCTGGTTCGAGCGGCGGTAGCGGCCTTTCCTCGCCGTTTACGCCGCCACTGCGCTCGCGTAGCTGGCGCGGCGGCGGCGTCTGGTGCGGGCGCGGCCCGCCGCGGCTCAAAGGGGCGCCTCTATGTCCGCGATTGCTCCTACCTCCGCGCTTGTCTCGCACTATAAAAGATTTTTTCTGTTGTTCCATTGCACCTATCGATTAGTAAATAGAGGCCACACGTAGTCTGTCTCCCGATGCCAACTCTGCACAGAGAGGAAGCGGTCGCTTGGAGTTCCTATAAAGCCCACATTGAGCCCGTATACGTCTTGAGGAATAGTATACACGAAATCCGGCGCATAGAGAAATATCGCCGGAATGTCCTTTGCCAACTCTGCCTCAAACTTTTTGTATAGCATGGCGCGCGCGTCTTGGTCTACCGTTTTTCTAAGGTCTTCAAGGGCAGCGTCGGCGGTGGAGTTTGCATACAGAGCGATGTTGAGTCCCGGGTCGTTGCGTTGGCTCGAGTGCCAAAAGGCAAATAAGTCGAGTTCGCGGCCCACCACCTCGCCAAAAAGAAGCGCGTCGTACTTGCGCGGGCGGATAACATTTTGTGACAAATCTCCCTGGTCGTAAATCTGTACCTCAACATCGGCCCCCATGCGCTCCCATGCGGCGCGTACAAACTCTGCGGCGGCTCGCAGCTCCGGCACGTTTCCTGTCGAAAGTGTAAATGCAAGTCTGATGGTCTGCGCTTTTTTGCCGGTGCCGGTTGTTTTAAACAACACCCCATCGCCTCCAAGCTCCCAACCCTTAGAGATGAAAAATTGCCGTGCCAAAAGAGCGTGGTCGACCTTGTCTATCGATTGGTAAGACGGGTCTGTCGAGGCGGCGGCGGATATCCCTCTGCTGGCAAGGATATTCGGCGGCACCGGACCCTCAAGCGCGGCGCCGTAACCCCCTAAAATCTCCACAACTAGCGAATCTCTATCCACCGCCTTCTGGAGTGCCTGTCTCACGGTGATGTCGCGCAGTACCTCGGACTGGTTTTGGTTAAAAAAGACGCCAAACACTCGGTTGAGCGGCGAGCGTACTATGTTAAAACTCTGCAATTTTTCAAGCGAGGAGGGAGAAAGCTCGCTGGCGGCCTCTATCTCGCCGGACTGCAATGCCGAAACAACCGCCTCTTCATTTTGATAAAAACGGAGTGTCAGATTCGCAAGGTACGGTTCTCCAAGTTCATATTTTTTAAATGCACTAAGGTTATAGGAAGAGGGGATGCCCGCCGGCGTACGCGCTATGGTATTAATTCGGAACGGCCCGGATCCTATGGGCGACGTGTTAAGTTCGCTGAAGGGAAATTCTTCACCGCTGACATCTTGCCAGAGATGCTTGGGGAGTATGCCCAGAATCATATTTTCAATAAACGGGGAGTAAGCGCTTTTTAAGCTGAAACGCACGGTGTAATCGTCGACTTTTCCCACGGCGACGCCGTCCCAGTTTGCCCGCACGGGGCTTTTGAGCACCGGGTCTTGGGTTTTTGCGATGGTAAAGACGATATCGTCGGCGGTCACCGGCGACCCGTCGTGGAAGGTTGCGTCCTGGCGCAGGGCAAACGTGTAGGTCCTCCCATTGTCGGAAATATCATAACTCGCAGCCAGGTCAGGCAGGTAGTCGCCATCGGGTGTCGCGCGCAGAAGCCCGGAGTACACCAGGGTGGTGAGGTCGCGGTCGGCGTCGGAGAGCGCGAGTATTGGGTTGATAAAGCGCGGGCTACCGACGATACCTTCAGATATGCCGCCACCGTACCCTGGGGTGGCCACGAGGAGCGAGTTATTCAGTATATAGATGAGCCCGCTGGCCGAGACAATAAGCAATCCTGCAAAAAAGAGAAATAGAGCCCGCCCGCTTGCAGAAAAGGAGCGATACAGACCTTCCGCTGTATCAAACAACGGCACATACACGGGCCGGGAGGCGCTCTGCCAAAGATGTTTCATTATGTCTTACTTCGTTATTGTATGAGGAGTGCGAGGAACGACAGCACGCCCAGAAGTACCCCCATGACTATGGTCGCATAGAAGAGGTTTTTCTCCATCCCGCGCCGCGTGTGGTACCCGGCAGAGAAGTTGTCTCCGCCGAACGCACCGCCCAAAGAAGCGCCTGTCTGCTGGAGCAGTACGGCGATAATAATAAGTATTGCGAGCACTAACTGTATGTACGGCAACAGGCCGCCAAGCGTCATGTGGGTTTATGCTAGCACACCTCCCCCAAACCCGCAACGGCCTCAATAAGAGGTGGTCGTGGTAAGGTTGGTCCTTAGACACAGTTTGTTTTAGGTGTGGAAATGTGTTATTTTTTTAGGCATGGATATCGCCGACCTCAAAAACGTAGTGTGGAAAGAAGGTAAGCATTATGTTGCCCAGTCTTTGAATGTTGATGTGTCCAGTTTTGGAAACACAAAAGGAGAGGCTCTTGTAAATTTACGAGAAGCTCTCGAGCTTTATTTTGAGGACGCAGAACAAGATTCCGCGACGACGGTGGAAGAACCTGAAATCGTGTCGGTATAATGCCGCAACTATTTTCCTCAGCGCACATCATCACTGTTCTCGAAAAGAATGGCTTTTACCTTGTCTCGCAGAAAGGGAGCCACACAAAGTATAGGAAGGTGAATAAAGAAAAGAAGCTTACCGTGATTGTCCCAGCCAACAAGAAAGAAATCCCGCTGGGGACTTTTCGCTCTATCCTACGGCAATCTCAATTGGACATTAAGGACTTTTAGAATATTTACCCTCACTCAAACTACCGCTAGTTTGACATTAAACACGGCAAAATGGGCGGCTTTTCTCATTTTGACGCACACATCTTGACAGGGGGGGTGGTTTTGCCTATTGTGGAGCCGATTGTTCGTCCCGAGACAAACGTTTTTACCAGCATTAGCAACGCGCTTTTCCTATGAAAAAGAAACAGAAGAAATCAGCAACAAAGTCCGAGTCAAAAAAAGCGCCGGCAAAAAAGCCGGCAAAAAAAGGCGCGCTTGGCCAACCCTATGGCGACCGCGTACTGGTAAAACCCGCCGCGCCGGAGGAGGTAACCTCTTTTGGCCTCATAATCCCAGACGCCGCCAAGGAAAAACCCGAGCAGGGCACGGTGGTCGCTATTGGCCCCGGTAAAAAAAACGATGAAGGTCGCGTGGTTCCGCTGTCGGTTAAAGTGGGCGACCGTATTATGTTCTCGAAATACGGGTATGAAGAAATAAAAATCAACGGCACCGAGTATTACCTTATCAAGGAAGACAGCATTACCTACCTCTTTTAATCTCTCTAGAATCTCACTATGGCAAAGCAAATTCTCTACAACGAAAAAGCTCGCCGCGCGCTTAAGGCGGGTATCGACAAGGCGGCGGGTGCCGTCAAGGTAACCTTGGGCCCGCGCGGCCGCAACGTCGCGCTCGACAAAGGATACGGCGGCCCGACCATCACCAACGACGGCGTTTCTATCGCCAAGGAAATAACATTGCGCGACAAGTTTGAAAACATGGGAGCCGAGATTGTAAAAGAGGTAGCCCAAAAAACCAACGACATCGCCGGCGACGGCACCACCACCTCGGTGGTTCTCCTGCTGGCTTTGGTGGAAGAGGGGATGAAACATACCGAGGCGGGGCTCAACGCCATGGGCATACGTTCAGGCATAGAAAAAGCTGGTGCCGATGCGGTGACGGCACTGCGCGGCCTTGCAAAAAAGATTGCGGGAGACGAGGAAATCCGACAGGTTGCCACTATTGCCGCCGAGTCGGAAGAGGTAGGCAAAATTATCGCCGACACCATCGGCGAGGTGGGCAAAGATGGAGTTGTAACGGTGGAGGAGTCGCAGTCGCTGGGGATAGAAAAGGAGGTGGTGGAGGGTATGGAATTTGACCGCGGCTATGTGAGCGCCTATATGGTAACTGATGCTCAGCGGATGGAAGCATCAATGAAAGATGCGCCCATACTAATCACAGACAAAAAAATATCATCCGTGCAAGAAATTTTACCTGTGCTTGAAAAGATAGCGGGGAGTGGCAAAAAAGACCTCGTGATTATCGCCGACGATGTAGAGGGCGAGGCCTTGGCGACTTTTGTGCTCAATAAACTGCGCGGCACATTCAATATCCTTGCGGTTAAGGCACCGGGCTACGGCGACCGAAAAGAGGAGATGCTTCAGGACATCGCCACGGTGACCGGCGGACAGGTCATTTCAGAAAAAGTCGGCATCAAGTTCGAAAACGCGGAGATTGCCATGCTCGGCCGCGCCGCGCGCGTGGTGGCTACCAAGGACTCTACCGTAATCGTGGGAGGCAAGGGAGGCAAAAAAGATATAGAAAAACGCATTGCCGAAATCCGCGAACAGCTTGGGAAAACGGAATCGAAGTTTGACAAAGAAAAGCTTGAGGAGCGGCTGGCAAAACTTATGGGCGGGGTGGCGGTCATACGCGTGGGCGCGGCGACCGAGACGGAGATGAAGTATCTTAAGCTCAAGATCGAAGACGCGGTTAACGCAACCAAGGCCGCAATAGAAGAGGGCGTGGTTGCCGGCGGCGGCACCGCACTGGTGCGGGCCGCGCAAAAAATAGAAGAAAATTTTGCAAAGACGAAAGAAAAAATGACCGTCGACGAGCGCATCGGATACGAAGTGGTGCTCAAGGCGCTTGAGATGCCACTGCGCCAAATTGCACAAAACGCCGGCTTTGACCCGGGCGTCGCGGTGCTTAAAATATCGGAGGGCAAGGGTAATGCGGGATACGATGCCGTGTCGGGGAAAGTCGTTCCAGACATGATGGAAGCGGGCATCATCGACCCGGTCAAGGTTACGCGCACGGCGCTCGAGCGTGCCACCTCCGCCGCCGCTATGCTTATAACGACCGAAGCGGCCGTAGCCGAAGAGCCAAAAGAGGAAAAAGATTCCCCCATCCCAGGCGGTGGGATGGGGGACATGGACTATTAAAAGTGCTATACTTGTAGTATGAACTGGGTTTACCTGCTACTGGGCGCACTTTTAGTGGTTGTGCTGTGGGTGGTAGCGGTGTACAACCGCTTTATCCGGATGGTCAACCGCGCTAAAGAGGCGTGGGCCGACATTGATGTCCAACTCAAGCGCCGCTATGACCTTATCCCCAACCTTTTGGAAACGGTCAAGGGTTATGCCAAGCACGAAAGCGGCACGTTTGAAAAGGTGACCGCCGCGCGCGCGGCGGCGATGGACGCCGGCGGTGTTGCAGAGAAGGGCAAGGCGGAAAACTTTTTGAGTGAAACACTGAAATCTCTCTTTGCGGTTGCCGAGGCGTATCCGGACCTTAAGGCAAACCAAAACTTCCTCGAGCTTCAGCGCGAGTTGTCCGACACCGAAAATAAAATCCAGGCCGCGCGCCGATTTTACAACGGCAATGTGCGCGACCTCAACACTTCGCTCCAAAGCTTCCCCAACAACGTTATAGCGGAGTTCTTCCACTTTGAGCCGCGCGAGTTCTTCGAGCTGGGGGAAAGGGAAGGTGCCGCCCGCGAACCTGTTGCGGTCAAATTTTAATCGCTATATAAAAACAAGCCTTCAGGGCACCACAAATTTCCTGCTGGAAATTTGCTGAGTCTCGCGCCGACGCGCTCGACCGCGGACTCACTGCCCTTAAGACTTGTTTTTATCTAGCCTCACACATGGCCACTCTCTACACTCACCAGTCGGAAAATATTGCAAAAACCTGGGTCTTGCTGGGTGTTTTTGTGGGCATAGTTATAGGCGTAGGGTGGGCCGTATCGTGGTACTTTAACAACCCGGGCATCCTGGTTATTGCCGTTATCTTTGCCTTGGTGATGAATGTCTTGAGCTACTGGTGGAGTGACAAAATTGTGGTGGGCTTAGCAGGTGCGCGGCAGGCGCCGGAAACCGAGTTCCCCGACCTGCACAACTTGGTAGAGAATTTGGCTATTACCGCCGGGCTTCCAAAACCAAAAGTGTATATTATCGAGGACTCCGCCCCCAATGCCTTTGCCACGGGGCGCAACAAGGAGCATGCGGTGGTTGCTGTAACGACCGGGCTCTTGGCGGCACTTGAGCGTGCCGAGCTGGAGGGGGTTATAGCACACGAGCTTTCTCACATCGGCAACCGCGACATGCTGGTTTCGACGGTGGCGGTGGTGTTGGTCGGGTTTATTGCCATTGTATCCGACCTATTTTTGCGCTCGATGTTGTGGGGTGGCAAAGGTGGAGACCGAGACAACAAAAACCCTGTTTTGATGATTGTTGCGATGGCGTTCATTGTGCTCGCCCCCATTGCCGCAACCCTGCTGCAGCTGGCAGTCTCGCGCAAACGCGAGTTTTTGGCAGACGCCTCCGGCGCGCTTTTGACCCGCTATCCCGAAGGGCTCGCAAACGCCCTGCGCAAAATAGGCAGCTACCAAACGCCGATGCGCCGCGCGAGCAACGCCACCGCGCACCTCTATATTGCCAACCCCTTTGGCCCCAAGGCCCAAACAAGCGGCCTGGCAAAACTGTTCATGACCCACCCGCCGATAGCGGAGCGCATTAGGGCACTTACCGGCGGCAAATAAAACCGACCAGCGCAAACGCAATGCCTGGTTGCGCGAGCAACAAGTTAAAAGGTATAAACATGGAGAAGCTTTCAGAAAGTTGATAGGGTCACTGCCTCGGGTGGGGCCACATTGAAAGCGAGGAGGGTTCGCATAGCGGTCTAGTGCGCACGCTTGGAAAGCGTGTGTGGAGCAATCCACCAAGGGTTCGAATCCCTTACCCTCCGCAGAAAGAAACTTCCGAATCCGAAAGGTGGGAAGAAGCCGCTGCCTGCGGCGCGGGCGTGGGCAAAAGAGCCCGTCGCTTCGCGACGAATTGGGACGGGACGGGTGCGGCGAAATGGGCGGATTTGTCACGAACCAGCGGGTTCGTTCCGATTTTTTGGACGAACGACTTGATTTGGTACAAATCAGAGGAGGAGGACAAAAAATTGGCTTGTTTCGTATCTAAAGATAAGGGGGACAGGCACAGTATTGACATGATATGCTTCACGCATGGCTCAATCAAATGGTGGAAAAGTACCAGCTTGAGTCTACAGTCAGACCACTTGGTCGGCCGAAGAAGTCCTAAAATTGTGCCTGTCCCCGTATTCCGTATTTCTGTGCCTGTCCCCGTATTTGTCCCCGTATTCGTATTCCTTCCTGAGCAAGGAGGCACTCCGCGCTCTCCAACGTATACTCAATAAGATGTTGGAATGACATGTGCATAAACTCTTCTATTCTCAGTACCAGCTCGCCAAGTAGAAAACGAACGGCGAGCTTTCTTTTTTATAAATTCAAAGAGCGAGAATTTGCCGCCCCATACTTCGCCAAGGCTTCGTAGGGCGAGCGTGACGCAACCTGTCAAGGTTTGCGAGGGCGACCCATTGAAATCATGTATTATAAAAATATGATTAAAAAATTACCTTTAGGAAAATACGAGCACTACAAGGGGAAACAATATGAAGTTATTGGAGTTGCAAAACACAGCGAAACTCTGGAAGAACTGGTAGTTTATCGAGCTTTGTATGGGGAACACAGTTTATGGATTAGGCCACTGGATATGTTTTTAGAAACGGTAGAAATTGAGGGCAAGAAAATCCCAAGATTCAAGTTTATAGAAAAGTAAGTAGTATAGGTAGTATCATGTCTTTGCGTCTTATGGTTGCGCTCACCGGTGTGGCCCTGCTTGTGGTAGCGTTTGGTATGCACTTTGCTTCCACGGAGTATCCAAAAATGCAAACAAAATTACCGACAACCACGGTAATAATAGGCCCCGTCGTTGTTCTTGTAGAAGTCGCTTCGACCGACATTGCAAGGCGACAGGGCCTTTCCGGCAGAGCCACTCTAGAGGAGGGGAGTGGTATGCTGTTTGTGTTTGATACGGAAGGGGAATGGGGTATCTGGATGAAGGACATGCACTTTCCGATAGACATCATTTGGGCAAGCCAAGATGGCACCGTGGTTACCGTTGCCAAAGATATATCGCCCGATACCTACCCACAGGCGTTTTATCCGAGTGTCCCGGCGCGCTATGTACTTGAGGTGCCCGCAGGGTTTGTTGCGGCGCACGATGTTGCAGAGGGTTCTCGTTTGAGTATTGAAAATGCAAACGCTCCGCGGTAGCGGAGCGTCCACAGGTCTAGCACGCGCGTCTGTAAGCCGAATTCTGTCGTGAGCAACAATTTATCTGGGCCCTGCGTCGCCACAGAGCTCAAGCGGCACTCCCGTTGATTTCTCTCAGGGCACGGCCTTGCACTCGGGTAAGGATTTTGCCGTTTCACCCTTCGACAAGCAAAGGGCAAGCCCTAAGATATCGAAGACTCGTCTCTGTTCGCACCTCTTTTGCCTGCTAGAAGCAAATGACAGGCGTTACCTGCTACCCTTTCTACACACATCGCGTAGATAGTGTTCGGACTTTCCTCTCCGCTTATAGGCGAAGTAGTTGCTAAACGCGCTTTAAATAGTATATCACAAATCCACACCCCTTGTCTTGCGAGCCAAAATACAAGGTATACTGGGGGAGGTTGAATTAATAGGAGGGCATAGCGCCCTCATAAATAGTTTATTGTTAACTATCATGCACTCACGACTCGTTTCGTGGTCGCGATGGCTGTACCTTGCCGGCATAGTGCTTGCACTGGTGCTCATCGTACCGACCGCGTGGTTCCCGTTCCAGTTAGGAAAAATAGCCGTCTTTGCCACCCTGCTTATGGTAGTGGTGGTGTTTTATGTGCTTGGCAGAGGGGTCCCCGACCTCTTGGAGACGCACGGCCTTAAGCTGGCGCTCTTGGCGGCACTCCTACCGCTCTCATACCTGGTGTCGATGTTTTTTTCGACCGATCGCGCGGTAGCATTGATTGGCTACGGGCTTGAAACAGATACCGTGCTCTTCGTCACGTTTGTGTTCCTTGCGTTTATTATTTCCTTCACGCTGTTTCGGACACTGCGTACGGCGCGTCTGCTGCTCTCGGTACTATTTGCGGCGCTCATTGCTGCGGTTATCTTCCAGTGGGTGGCGGTGGCGTTTGGCACGTCGGTACTGCCATTCTCGACTTTTGCCGACCGCTCGGCAAACTTAATAGGCAAATGGAACGACCTTGGGCTCCTCGCGGGGCTCCTGGGCATGCTCATTTTGGTGTGGGGAGAATTTGCCCGCACCGCACCTCTTCGGCGAGGGCTCGGTGTAGCCATGGCGGTTGGTGTTGCGGTGCTGCTTGGTATCATTAACTTTCCCTTGGTGTGGGGGATTATATTCGGCTTCTCTATTATCTTGGGGGTTACCGCATTCCTTATGCAGCACTCTTCCGGTGCTATTCAGCAAGAAGAGAAGCCAAACATCACCACCCCCCCAACCTCGTTGGTTGAGAAGGCTCCATGGTTTGCTGTTGGTGGTGCCATAGTGTCTCTACTGTTTTTGGTCTTTGGAGCCACTCTAAGCACCGGCCTTGCCAGCGTGTTCCCCGTGTCTTCTCTTGAGGTGCGTCCTTCATACAGTGCCACTCTCGACATCATCAACGACTCGCACAGCTCCGTAAAGCAATTGTTCGTGGGTACCGGGCCAAACACTTTTGGTGAGAACTGGATCATGTACAAGCCCCTGGCAGTTAACCAGACGCAGTTTTGGAGTCTCGACTTTAATGTGGGATTTTCCACCGTGATGACCGCCCTGGACACGGTAGGATTCCTTGGAGCCATCGCGTGGCTCATCCCATCACTGCTTATCCTGGCCGGGCTCCTGCGGGCGGTACGGCTTGGGGTCTTAAGTCGCGAAGAGCGGTTTGTTGCCGCCAGTCTGTCTATTGCCGGATTGTTCCTTATGACCGCGGCGGTGTTGTATGTCCCGAGCCAAAACATACTGTTGCTTGCCTTCACGCTATCGGGAGCCGCGTTCGGGTTTTTGTGGCGGCAGGGGCGGTCGTCCGCCTCCACGGCCCACTTGCCGCAGTCGCTATTGTCGTTGTTTAATTCAGCGTTTGTTGCGCTCCTATTGCTTGCGGTCACGCTGTGGGCCGGTTACACCGCCGACCGCCGCTTTGTTGCGCAGGCTTTTGTGGGCCAGGGCTCGGCCGCCCTTAACCGGGGCGATGCCGACCAAGCTTTACGAAGCGCCGCGGCGGCGTATCGCGCTGATGCCGCAAACACCAACGCGACGCGGCTCATACTGGGGGCAGGGGTCACCAAACTGCAGAATCTTGCAAACACGCCCACGCCGACGGCAGACACACAAACCGAATTTGCCAACACGGTGAGCCAGTCTATAGCGGCTGGACTAGAGGCCGCTTCGACCACCCCGCGCGACTACCGGCCGGTTTTTGCGCTCGGAAATGTGTATAACTTGCTTGCTTCGCTCAATGTGCAGGGAGCGTATGAAAACGCCCGCACTTTGTACCAAAGAGCCGTCGCGCTAAACCCCACAAACCCGGCGATAGAACTCTCGCTCGCGCGCCTTGAGGCCGTGCAGGGCAACAGCGACCTTGCGCGGCAACATATACAGAAGGCCCTCACTTTAAAGCCAAACTACACCGACGCAATACTTCTCGTAGTGCAACTTGAAGTGGCGAACAATGATATACCCAGCGCCATACAGGCGGCCACAGCCGCCGCGCAGACAGCGCCCGGAGTCGCCCCTATATGGTTTCAGCTAGGACTCTTGTACTACTCCAATGGCGATATGGCAAAGGCTATACCTGCTCTTGAGAGGGCACTGTCTATTACTCCGGAGTATGCTAATGCCAAGTATTTCCTCGGGCTCTCTTACTACGCGCAAAAGCGTACAGAAGATGCCACAAAACAGTTTGAAGACCTGCAAAAAACCAACCCGGACAATAGCGAAGTGCAGTTGGTCATCAGCAATATGGCCGCAGGCAGAGAACCGTTTGCAAGCTCCACTCCGCCACTCTCCCCACCGCAAGGGCGCACCTCCGCTCCCATACCCGAGTAGCGCATGGTAGGAGCCCTTATGAGCATGGTGGGGCGCGAGATACGCGGTATGCACCATGCGGCATATGTGTTGGCCGGCTTTGCGCTTGGCTCGCAACTCTTGGCGCTGGTGCGCGACCGACTGCTCGCGGCGCACTTCGGAGCCGGCCACACGCTCGACCTATACTATGCAGGATTCCGCATACCCGACCTGCTTTTTGCCACGGTGGCATCGCTCCTGTCGCTCTACGCACTCCTGCCGGTCTTATCAAAATTCGAAGCAGAGTCGCAGGGACAGATGGTGTCGTTTTTGCGGCACACTCTGCTCTTCTTTTTTGTGGCGATGGGAGTGATATCCCTGGTGCTTTTCTTCTTTGTGCCGAAGTTGGTCCTGTTGGTGGCACCGGGCTTAAGCGATGCGGCTTCGCGCGTCGACCTGGTGCCCTTGATACGCATACTCCTCTTGCAACCGATACTCCTGGGTGCATCAAATATTGTTGCGGCGTTGACACAGCTGCGGCATAGATTCCTTCTCTACTCGATTTCGCCGCTCCTCTACAACGTCGGGATTATATTCGGCATCGTCGCCCTGTACCCGCGCTTTGGACTTGCAGGCCTGGGGTGGGGCGTAGTCCTGGGCGCGGCCATGCATTTTTTGGTCCAAGTGCCATTTTTTTCCGCCGAAAAGAGCGAGCACCTGCCCGCGCCGATTAGATGGAAAGGGCTCGCCCAGGTGCTCGCTCTTTCCGTTCCGCGCACGTTGGCGCTTGCGGCAGGTCAACTTTCTCTTTTGGCACTGGTGGCGCTTGCATCTCTCCTCTCACCGGGGTCTATAGCCGTGTTTATGTTCGCCTGGAACCTGCAAGCGGTTCCTCTTACCATCATTGGCGTATCCTACTCGGTTGCCGCCTTCCCGACGCTTGCAAGGTTCCACGCGTCCGGAGAGCGCGAAGCCTTCGTGGGCCACATTGAAGCGGCTTTGCGGCATATCTTTTTTTGGTCTATTCCTGCGATGGTCTTGGCGGTTGTTTTGCGGGCACAATTGGTGCGCATCATCCTTGGAGCCGGAGCTTTTGACTGGGTGGCGACGCGCTTGACTGCCGCCGCTCTGGCGCTCTTTGTCCTTTCTCTTACGGCGCAGAGCGTGGTGCTTCTTTTTGCACGCGCCTACTACGCCGCCGGTAAGACAAAAACGCCGCTGGTGATGGGTATGGTGTCGGTTATTGTAACGGTGGCGAGCGCACTCATACTCTCGTTCGGGTTCCACGCCAGCCAGTTTTGGAGATTTTTTTTGGAGTCGATTTTGCGCGTGTCCGATGTGGGAGGCACGACGGTCTTGATGCTTGCACTTAGTTTCACCATAGGGAGTTTGTTGCAGGCAACCGGTGCGCTACTATATCTAAAAAAAGAATTCCACATTTCCTACGCGGGCCTCTCGCGGCTTGCTTTCCAGAGTTTTAGCGCCGCGGTGTTGGGTGGCGCCGCCGCATACGGCGCGCTTGCCGCTGTCGGCCTTGTGGTTGATATAAACACCGTGGCCGGTATTACTACCCAAGGGGTCCTGGGAGGTATCGTGGGGCTTTTGGCGACAGGCGGCATGCTGTTAGCGCTCGGGAACCCGGAGATAGCCGAGGCATACGCTTCTATAAAACGGCGGTTTGAAGGGGAGCCTCAAGTGGCGCTGGAGCCGACGGACGTTTCGTCGTAGTATGCAGTACCGATGCAGCACATTAGAAACTTCAGTATCATTGCGCACATAGACCACGGCAAGTCGACGCTTGCCGACCGTTTTTTAGAGCTCACCCATACGGTGGAGCGGCGCAAGATGCGCGCCCAGGTACTCGACTCGATGGAGCTTGAGCGCGAGCGCGGTATCACTATCAAAATGCAGCCCGTACGGATGCTATGGCGGCCTGTCCAAGGGTTCCCCTTGGAAAATGGACGGGAATACGAGCTTAACTTGATTGACACGCCCGGGCACATCGACTTTTCCTACGAGGTGTCTCGCGCGCTCTGCGCTGTTGAGGGCGCAATACTCCTGGTGGATGCGACCCAGGGGATACAGGCGCAAACCTTGACCACCTTGCGCAGCGCGCGGGAGTTGGGGCTCGCCATAGTACCGGCTGTTTCAAAAATAGACTCGCCGCTTGCTCGGGTCGACGAAGTGCGCGCCGAGCTCGCTTTACTGTTGGAAGTGCCAAAAGAGTCTGTGCTTATGTGCTCCGGCAAAACGGGGGAAGGGGTGGCCGAGCTTTTGCAGGCCGTTATAGAGCGCGTGCCGCCGCCAAGCACAACCAAAAGTCCTCAAGGCAACGCCTTAACACCCGGGCTCTCCAAGACGTCGCCTTTGGAAGTACGGGCGCTAGTTTTTGACTTTGAGTATTCCGACCACCAAGGGGTCATCGTGTATGTGCGTTTGATAGACGGGGCGATTGCAAAAGGCGATGTGCTTGAGTTTGTCGCTGGAGAAAAAAAGTTCCAGGCACTTGAGGTCGGAACCTTCTCTCCGACACCGATTCCGTGCAAGCAGCTCGATGCGGGCGCCATAGGGTATGTGGTCACCGGTATCAAAGAGCCGGGCGTTGCGCGCGTCGGAGATACCGTGCGCGCGTATGGTGCAAAAACCACTCCTCTTTCCGGGTTTGCGGTGCCGTCCCCGGTGGTGTGGGCGAGCGTCTACCCGGAGAGTCAGGACGATTTTGCGGGGCTCCGGCAAGCGCTTATGCGTTTGCACCTGACGGACGCATCATTGTCGTTTGAAGAAGAGTCTTCGGGGGTGTTGGGGCGCGGATTCCGCATTGGACTTTTGGGGATGCTTCACCTAGAAATTGTGACCGAGCGCTTGTACCGGGAGTTTAACCTCTCGCTTGTGGTTACCACCCCCACTATAACCTACGAGGTCGAAACAAAGCGCGGCGAGCGCCGCACCGTTTACTCGCCGTCTTTGTTCCCCGAGTACGCCGACATCGCGCAGGTGTGGGAACCCATGAGCGCCGTGGATATAATACTCCCCGCAGAGTTCCTGGGAGCAGTCACGCCGCTCCTTTTTGCACACGAGGCGTCCATAGAGTCGACAGAAAACTTTTCAGAAGGGCGATTGGTGATACGGGCGCTCATGCCGCTGCGCGAGCTTATGCGAAATTTTTTCGACAAACTTAAAAGCGCTTCCCAAGGCTATGCCTCCATATCGTATGCACTGCGCGAGCTGCGCCCTGCAGATGTGGTGCGTCTCGACGTGTTGGTGGCGGAGGAACAGGTCCCTGCTTTTACCCGTATTGTGACACGGCATCGTGCCTACGAAGAGGCCACTGCCGCGGTGGAAAAACTGTATAAGATACTCCCACGCCAGATGTTTGCCGCCAAAATACAAGGTCAGGCATTGGGGCGCATTCTTTCATCAAAAACACTGCCCGCAATGAGTAAAAATGTTACCCAGCACATGTACGGCGGTGACAGGACCCGCAAAATGAAGCTTTGGGAGAAGCAAAAAAAGGGTAAAGCAAAGATGAAGGAGCGCGGCAAGGTCAATATCCCCGAGGAGGTTTTTTTGAAGATGATTAAGTCGGAGTAGCGGCTGTTAGATTTAGATAAGGAGAGAAAAGGAGGCGAGTATCATGGAGATACTGACAGCAATACCCAGAACCCACGCCACAATGCGGGTGTTGCGGTCCCTGTTTTTGCCAAATAAGCCAAACATATACAGCGTGTATACTACCATACATGCAGGACTTTCGTAAACCAAAACAGCGAGCTTTGAGGGTTTTTCGTGTCGCGATACGCAGTGTCGTCACTCTAGTACTTTTGGCGCTTGCGGTGGTGTCGGTACGCGCCGCATTTGGTATGTACCAAACCTTTACCGTAGCCCTTGCCTCCGAGGAAGAAACCGCCAAAGAGCTTGCGATACTCAAGCAGCAGGAAACACAGATGGGGGCTGCGGTGGAGGGCCTTTTGACCGAGCGCGGGCTCGAGGCGCAGGTGCGCGCGCGGTACGGGTGGGGGAGGCCCGGGGAGGGGAAAATAGATGTGGTGAGAGACCCCGGGCTCTATGCCGAGGGTGGCCAGGCGCGGGGAGACAACGCCATAATCCGATTTTTCAAATCGCTGATAGGTTTATAAAAATGATGTTTTTGTGTGCGGAATGCGAGAATCGAACTCGCGCCTACTGCTTGGGAAGCAGTCATTCTACCACTAAACTAATTCCGCCTTCGTCTCGCCGGAGCGAGACTTCGGCAAGGCGAGGCCCGCTGAAGTCCGCGAAGGCGGACTTGACAGCTATGCTATACTACAAGAAAGCTAATAATAATCATAACGTATGGAAAAGAACGTCACCATATATTCAACACCGACCTGCCACTTTTGCCACATGGCCAAAGAGTTTTTTAATGAAAAAGGGGTGCCGTTTACCAACTATGATGTGTCGGTAGACGCCGCCAAGCGCCAGGAAATGATCCAGCTCACCGGCCAGCTGGGCGTGCCGGTTATAGTTATAGACGGCGACCTGATGGTCGGTTTTGACCGCGCCAAACTCGCCGCCAAACTAGGGCTAGAGGCGTAAATAGAAAAAAGTAGAACCCCTCCAACAGAATTATGTTCCGCAAAAGGGGCTCACTCTAAAAGTAAGAGGGCGAGGGTTTTTAGTAAAGTACAGTATATTAAGTGCTATAGGTGTCGTTGTTGACTGTCTAAAACGATACCAGAAAACCGACCAAGCCAGCGGGTGAACGATGGATTTCGTCGGCACTAATGATGTCGTCCATCGATAGCACACTTTCTTCGGGGAGATTTCCCCAAACAAAAGAAATACGCTGTTTGTACCGGTCCTCATCCGTCATTTGTACAGTTCTGGCAACTTCAATGAGAGAAGTGAGTTCAGGATCCATGATTTTCTCCTGGGTGTTTATGCCGAACCAATTTCGGCACATACACCAAGAGAAAACCTCCAAATTGATATTACCACACAATGGCGAATGTCCATACGCCCTGGTATAAATTGTGCCCTCACTAGGAACCCACCTCGCCGAAGACGTCGAGTCGAGACGGGTCGAACCCAAGTGCCCCTGCCAAGAATCGAACTTGGATTCTCGCGTTAGGAGTGCGAAGTTCTATCCATTGAACTACAGGGGCAGTAACAAAAATTTACCACATTTGTGGTATAATTGCCTTTGTGGACCCGCAGATTGAAGAGTTAAAAGAGCTGGTGCGGCAAAACATCACGCTTTCGCAAGAGACAAACAACATCGTGCATGGCATGCGCAGTGCCGCGCGCTGGAGCCGTCTATTCCGCATGGTGTGGATCGTTGCAATACTTATTGCCTCCGGTGCGGCATATCTGTACTTTGCACCCTACCTCGAGCAAATTATTGACCTCTACAACCAGGCGAGTGGGGCTTTGGAGCAACTGCGTGCATTTGGTGGACAAGCAACAAATGCTGTGCAAAACTTTACCCCTGGCCAGTAACTATACGCTTGGGTAGCTCAGTTGGTAGAGCGCTTCCCTGAAGAGGAAGATGTCGCCGGTTCGAGCCCGGCCCCAAGCACCAAGTAGGAAATTGCAAGGTGGAGCTCACCGCCGCGCAGGGCGCGGCGGCTCGCGCGTAGCCCAGCTTCGGGCTGAATTGGAATTGGCGATTTCGCTTTCGGGAAAAAGAAAATTTTAGACATACAACTCAGAAGCTCAAAAACCCTTGTTTTACAAGGTATTTTTGTATTTCAGCTTGTTGCCGCGACAACTATCGGCACGACCGGGGCAACGCCGCGACATGGCACCGCCCCACCCAGAAGACAGGTCAGTTGAACTCCGCCGCGTGAGAACTGTATAAGCCCTCGACCTGGGCCTCTATACAAAAACTCACCTTGGCGGTGTCCCCACGACGGAGGCATAGAGCCCTCGGGGACTAGACAGGGACAGGAAGTACCCAATCATCCATTCGTTTAGCCAGAGGTTCTGGCAACACAGGCCCGCTATCTCCAATGAGAAGCGGGCCTTACTACTTTCCGGCTTCTCGTATGCTATTGACACGGCATTACACACATGATATTCTATTGGCCGGGTAGTTCAGGCAAGCGAATGAGGTTGATGTCAGGGGCCGCAGTCGCGGCTTCCACAGCTCCTAGGGAGCACGAAATGAAAATTGTACGCGACATTTCCTACGACGGAATCGACCTTTGCAACCTCATACGCATCGCACCCGACGAACCGTTCTACGTCGACGAGCTCATCGCCATCGCGGAAGCCGTCGGCGCAACCTATATCGACCGTATAACGTATTACCGAACCCTTAAAAACGGCCAGGAAAACAAGACGACGGTCGAAACGAAATATTACGTCATCGAAATCACGGGCAGAGGACCTAAAAAATCCTACACTCGCGAACAACTGTGGGAGGCCTTGGCCACCTACAACGATGCGTAACACCTCGGGAGCGGCAACAACCGCTCCCTTTCTCTTTTCTATTTTGAAAGAACAATTGTGTGCGCGAGACGCGCACTCGAACCTTTTTCGCCAAAGAAAAATTTGATATTGTCAGCGGAGCGGCTTCCCTCCTTCGCTAAAGCTACGGACGGGCAGGCGCCGCGTTCGGCATTTTGGAAGCCAGATGTGCCGCGCCGCCGCCCCCACTGGCGGCGCTGGTTCGCGCTATTTCAAGTATTCTGCACAACGAACGGTTAATTCGACCTTACTTTGAGTTTTGCGTGGCGGCCTTTGTCGAGTTTAGGGAGTCTAATGGTAAGCAAGCCATGCTTCTCGGAGGCTTCGGCCTCCTCAATTTCTACCTCCTGCGGCAGCACGATAGTACGGGAAAAAGAGCCCCAGTACAATTCTTGAAAGAAGAAATCGTCCCCGCCGCCTTCAGTATGCTGCTCGCGCTTGCCGCGGATGGTAACCATGTCGCGGGTGAGAGAGACATCCAGGTCTTCCGGCCTGACACCAGCAATCATCGCCTTTATCACAATATGAGTCGGCGTTTGGTACACATCTACTGAAAGCTCTCCCTCAAGCTCTTCTGCGGGCTCGGAAAGGAGCGAGCCATTTGTTGTACCCGCCGATGCACTTCCGGTTTTGCCCTTTATATTGAGCGTACGGCTTTCCCCAACGGCAGGTGTGGCGCTCCCGCTCTCGAGGTCGTCAAAAGAAAAATCTCGCTCGGCACTGCCGCCACCCGTTAGCCAGTCGAAAAGAGATTTTTTGTTGCGAGCCATAGTAAATAGGTTCTAAAATATGTTAACAATAATCCCTCGCGGGTAGTTTTACCCTCTCAACCAGTAGTAAAGCCGCAACAATTCCGCACCAGATGAGGAGGAATATCCAGAAAGTGGCTCCACTGCTCGTTCCTAGTATAAAAAAATTAAACAGCGTATGCAAGACAACGGCGAGGATAACTCCGGCGGCGGCCGCAAACCAGCGCGCAGCGACGCTTTTGTAAAAAGCAAATGCAAGCGCTACGCCTATTGTGGCCGAGGAGAGCGTGTGCAGGAGCGTAGCGCCGATAAAGCGCAGGTCTCCCGTCACCACGGTACGCAGTGCGTCGCCCTGGCTTAAGGGCCCCATCAAAAAGAGCGTGTTTTCTATGGCGGAGAAGCCCAGTGCCGCCGTTACCAGGTAGATAACGGCGTCCAACGGCTCGTCAAATACCGCACTGCGCAGGGCTATAAAGTAAGCGGCCGCAAATTTGGCAAGCTCTTCAATAATCGCCCAGGAGAACAGCACTAGCGGGGTAGAGACGTGCAGGCCCAATAGCAGTAGCGGGTGGGGAGTGGAAGAGGCAAGAACTTGTTGCATAAAAAGCTCAAGGTAGTAAACAGGGAAAATCGCGAGCCCGCCGGCTATAAAAGTGAGTATTATGTAGCGCTTGGGCTCTGGATCGCAGCGATCCTCCAGGAGCCAAAAAAACAGCCACAGGAGGGCGGGCAGAACTCCGCCCAAAAAGGCAATCGCCAACACCGGAGAGAACATACCGTATAGTATATAGCACAAACTCTCTTGCAGGGGCTATTCGCGAACTTGTGGCCACGGTGCCACCATCAATAGCTCTTTTGTGCCGGGTATGGACCCCCAAATTTCTTCGGTAATAAACGGCATGAACGGGTGCAAGAGCTTGAGCGAGCCGGACAACACGGACATAAGCAGGCGTTTGCGGGAAGCGACCTCTTCCGGCGTGCCGGTTTTGAGTATTGACTTGCTCTCTTCCAGTATGTTTGCGGCAAACTCGTCCCACAGGTAGTGATATATTTTTTCCGCAGCGAGGTAGATGCGGTACTCCTCAAGGTCATGGGTTATGTCGGTTGCGAGCGCATCAAACTGCGCCTGGCACTCTTGGTCTTTGGCAACCAAGGCAAGGCCTTGGGAACCCGGGCTTAAGGCGTTGCCTTGGTCTGTATTTTCCAACACAAAGCGCGCGACATTCCACAGCTTGTTTGCAAAGTGTTTGTAAGATCGTATTTTGTCTTCGGCAAGGGCCATATCAGTTCCCGGCGTGTTACCGATCAGTAGCGCCATACGCAGTGCGTCAGTCCCGTACTTTTCGGCGACGTCGAGCGGGTTTATCACGTTGCCTTTGCTTTTGCTCATTTTTTGCTTTTGAGCATCGCGCACCAAGCCATGCAGGTACACGTCGCGGAAAGGCACCTCGCCCGTGCGGTAGAGCCCGAGCATTATCATCCGCATGACCCAGAAAAATAGAATGTCATGCCCCGTCTCCATAACACTGGTAGGGTAGTGGTTTTTGAAGTCAGGCGAGTCCGGGTAGCCGAGTGCCGCAAACGGCCATTGTCCGGAAGAGAACCAGGTATCAAAGGTGTCCGTGTCACGCACCCAACCCTCCCCGGGCGGCTTTTCGCCGATATACATTTCTTCACTAGCCCCCTCCTGTGCGGTCTTGGGCCGAAACCAGGCGGGGATGGGGATACCCCACACTATCTGGCGGGAAATGTTCCAGTCGCGCAATTGCTCCAGCCAATGAAAGAAAATTTTTCGATATTGCTCGCTCACAAAATGCACGCGTCCGTCTTCAACCGCCGTGCGGGCAAGGTCGGCGAGAGGCGCCATTTTGACAAACCATTGCGGCAAAATGCGCGGTTCGAGCACATCATTTTCATTTTTGTAATTGACCAGGACGGTATGAGTATACTCCGCATCCACTTTCTCCACTAAACCTTTCTCGGCCAAGTCTTTTGCCACCGCCGCGCGTGCCTCCATAACCTTCATCCCGGCATATTTACCGCACTTTTCCGTGAGTCTGCCATAGCGGTCTATAACCTCAACCGCGGGGAGGTTGTGGCGCTGTGCTACCTCGAAGTCGTTGGGGTCGTGTGCCGGAGTGATTTTGACCACCCCGGTTCCAAACTCGGGGTCCACATACTCGTCGGCTATGACTTTTAGCTTAACTCTGCCGATAAGGCCATCAAACTCAATTTCTTTGCCTACCCATTCTTTGTAGCGAGAGTCATTGGGGTTAACAGCCACTGCGGTATCACCAAACTTGGTTTCCGGCCGCACGGTTGCAAGTACAAACGGCCCGTATTTAAGGTAGTACAGCGGGTCTTTGCGCTCCACCGCCCTTGTTTCAAGGTCGGAAAGGGACGTTTGGTACTTGGTCGACCAATTGACCGGCCGTACCCCGCGGTACACGAGCCCGTCATCGTAGAGTTTTTTAAACGTGTCGTAAACCGTTTTTATAATGTCGGGGTCGAGGGTAAATTTCTCTCGGCTCCAGTCGCACGATGCGCCAAGCTGGCGTAGCTGGCCCTCGGTAAATTTTTTATTTTCAAGCGTAAAGGCAAGCGTCTCTTTATAAAATTCCTCGCGCTCCATCTTAAAGCGCGAACGGCCTTCTTTCTCCAGCTTTTTTTCATACACAATTTGGGTTTCAAACCCGGCGTGGTCCATGCCCGGCAACCACAGCGTTTTGTACCCTTGCATGCGCTTAAAGCGGATAAGGAGGTCTTGAAGCGTCACAAAGAGCGCGTGCCCCACATGCAAAGAGCCGTTGGCATTAGGCGGCGGCATAATAATCGTGTAGGGCTCGGTGCACTCGCCGGGCAGATTGTCTGGGTTAAAGTAGCCCGACTCCTCCCATTTTTTGTATAGGGGGCCTTCTACCTCTGTGGGGTCATACGGCTTTTTAAACTTATCGAGCATACCGCTCACTTTAGCATTTTAAGGTTCGACCTTGAAGAGCCTCGTGTTTAAGGTCGAACCTTGGCAATTGAGAGGTTTCCCACGGCACGAACTTCCTCTTTGGCCGCGTCATCGAGGCCGGCAAGAGCGCGGGCCAGGGCCGCTTCGGCTATCATAATCGCGTTGTCGCCGGTAATAGAGAGCTCGGGCAGGCGCACCTCTACACCAGGAAACTCGTCGGCCACTAGTTTTTGCAACGTAACGCGCAGGTAAGCGTTGGCCGCAACCCCGCCGCCAATGACAAATGTTTGTGCACCAGTTTGTATAAGCGCTTTGCGCGTTTTTGCGACAAATACATCCGCCACCGCATCTTCAAACTCGCGGGCAAACGCCGCCTTTTCTTCTTTGATTAAAGGCGACTCCTTAGCCCGGGAAGGTGTCGCCTTGGTGTATTCACGTAACGCATAGAGCGCCGCCGTCTTAAGGCCAGAGAACGAGACGTCGCAATTGTCTGTCTTGATCATGGGACGTGGAAGCCTCCAAGAAAAACCCTCCAGCAAAGGTCCTCGGGTTTCCCCACTCGCCGACAATCTGCCAGTCGGCGAGGTGGGGCCAGACCATTTGCCAGAGGGTTTTTCTCTCCGGCTTTGTATCGCCAGTTTCGAAATCTCCGGCCCGCCGGGGTAGGGGAGCCCGAGCATCCGAGCCACCTTGTCGAACGCCTCGCCCACAGCATCGTCCAAGGTCTCTCCGATCACTTCATATTTAAACCACTCCCGCATTAGCACAAACTCGGTATGCCCGCCGGAGATTAAAAGAGCCAACACCGGCAGCTGCACCCCCCGCAACTCACCGGACATACCAACATTCTCAAGTTTGTTGGTATGTCGTATGAGGGAGGAAATCAAATGGCCTTCCATATGGTTTGCGGGGAGGAGCGGCTTGTGCCAATCCTGCGCAAGCTTTTTTGCAAACTCGATGCCCTGCCACAGCGCGGGCTCGAGCCCGGGCCCCGCCGTTACCGCAATAGCGTCAATATCTAACGGCGACTCCTTAGCCCGGGGGGGTGTTGCCTTGAAGATTTGTTCAAAAAGTATCGGCAAGTTTTTTTGATGCTCGCGCTTGGCCAGGTTGGGGTACACGCCGCCGTAGGGCGCGTGTAGTTTGGCTTGCGAGAGGAGCGTGGCCTTCAGTACGCGAAAGGAGAAGCCGTCAGAGATTTTTTCTCCTTCGACAACGGCCACACCGGTTTCATCACAACTTGTTTCGATTGCAAGAATTTTCATACTGTTTACACGGAGTTTGTCGAAATGTGGTCACAAATAACTTTTTGCCGTCACAAAAAGTTTTCGCGACCCCGGCTCGCGGCCGCACTAGTGCGCGGTGCAGGACTTGAACCTGCGACCCTCCCCACGTCAAGGGGATGCTCTACCAACTGAGCTAACCGCGCATACGTCAAAAGACGGCTTTTACTATAGCCGTCTTTTACAGTCTTTTCAATTCCGCCGCCGTGCAACACGCTCGGTTACTCGTGATGCCTGTGCACGGTAAATAAGTCGGCAAATTTTATTTTAGCGATACCAAATAGATAGATAATCTCCAAAATTCCCAAGGTGTTTACCACCAAAAGAATCACAAACCACCACGGGTGGCCGCGCTGGCCCGCATGCCACAGTGCAAGCCCTTTCCAAAACAAGCTCCACAGCAAGACCGCAACAAACCCAAGCCCGGCAAGCGGTAGCATCCAGCCGCCTGCTCCAAACCCCATTGCGTATTCAAAACTATTAAATCCACTAGCCATAAAGCGTGATGTTTATGAGTATATATAAATTATACCACGTGGCGAGGACGATGCCCGGAACTTTGAACCAACTGCGGCCCACCGAAGCCTTGTGCGAAGGGGGCAAACGTGGCTCAAATTCAAGTATCTTGATAAAAGCATACGCGAATTGAGGGCTTATGTTCAAGTAACATCCGTAATGGTTTGAGGTGCCTAAGCCGAAATCTGACAAGGGGCAAAATGCTGTAGATTATCCCTTAGGAAATGACAATATCTAACTATAAATTAGCTTTGATTTTATCACTAATACTATTGGTCTTCTCGATAATTTTATTTCTCATCTCCTCAGTGATCTGACCAATTTCTTTGTCTGTTTTTTCTGCGTTAGCGATAATTTCATCCAGTTTATCTAGAGTCGGATTTGTAAAATTAGTTCCACTCATAATTAACTGTAAATTAATCTGATAATTTTTGATTACGTTTATATTATCTGTTGCCATAGCACTCAATTTGTTTAACATCTCATTCCACTTTTCACATTCATCTCTGAAATACGTATCCGCATAAGCCACAACTATCTGAAATCCATCGTCAATGTCTTTCTTTGATAGGGTATCGTTGAAATCCATGAACACTTGTTTTTTCTTTATTGCATCCTGATGGCTTTTTAGAGTTTTGACAATAATGTCACTTTTTTGCTTAATTGCGATCAATTTACTTATTATTGCTAAACCATTATTTCTTACCGATTCCCAAACATTGATGTTATAGGTTAGCTTTCTATCTTTTGTGTTCTGCCAAATACTGACCATGAGAGTAATAACTGTTAAAAATCCGAGTACAAAGTTCGCGTCAATTTTTTGTTCAGAGAGGTAATCTCTAAATGATGGGTATGCTAAATATAGACCGAAAAATAAAACAACGATTGTTATCAATATTTGTATCGTTTTTCCTTTCAAGATAGTTTTTAGGTGTAATAGGTTACTCATAATCTTAATGCTTTTTGTCATGAGGCGGATTCGGGTCATGTCCTGGAGCTACGGTGTCACTGTCTCGGATAGGTCCTTTTGGAGTATGGATTCTTACTTCACCGCCACTGGTATTCGCAGAGAATCGTTTTGCCGCTTTTTCTGCTTCAGCTTGAGTATCATAATAACCAGCAGCTCGATCTGCTCCTTCTCGCTTTGCTTTCCAGTCGCCCGATTCTTTGTCTTTTGTAACGTGATAATTTGACATGGTTTTTGTGGATAACTTAACTTGTATACATTCTAATTATCATCTATACTATCAGCATGCTCACAAAAAAGCAAGTGCAAGTGCTTGATTTCATCAAATCTTATAGATCAAAGCATGAGTATGCCCCCTCTCTTGAGGAAATAAGGCAAAAATTTAAACTAGCTTCTGCTTCCACATCTCACTATTACATCAGCAAACTCCAAGATGCTGGCTTTTTAAATAAGGAGCACAATCAACCCCGGGCTGTCTCCACAGTAGAAGCAAAGCAAATGATAGAGATTCCTATTCTTGGGGCAATTGCCGCTGGTCAACCCATTGAGGCCATAGAAATTTCCGATGAGACTATCACGATTGCAAAGGATGAAATTGGTAAGCAAGGAAAGCATTACGCTCTGCGTGTTCAAGGTAGCAGTATGATTGATGAGGGTATTTTTGATGGTGACATTGTTGTAATCCGCAAACAAGAGGTAGCAGAAAATGGTCAGACCGTTGTAGCAGTCATTGATGATAACGAAGCAACACTCAAAAAGCTGTACCGTGAAAATGGGAAGTTCAGACTCCAGCCGGCAAATCCGACACTTTTCCCAATATATCGTGACGAAGTTGAAGTAAGAGGGGTAGTTGTAAAAATCATTCGCAATCTTGAATCGCAACTGGATCAAGGGCAATCAAGAGATGAAAAGTATGTCCGTAAAATAGATTATTCATGGGATTACAGAGGAGAAAAAACAAAATCATACACACATGGAATACATACCTATCCTGCAATGTTCATTCCGCAAGTTGGGCGAAGATTATTAGAAACTTATAGTAAAGAGGGTGATACGATTTGTGATATCTTCTGTGGTTCCGGTTCAGCTTTAGTCGAAAGTAGATTGATTGGAAGAAATGCCTACGGCATTGATCTTAATCCTTTGGCTATTTTTCTTGCGAAAGCAAAGACAACTCCGATCAATCCTCAAAAATTAACAAAGGAGTATATCGCTTTGTTAGATCGAGTAGAAAAAATTAAAGATAACGAGATAAAAAGGCCAGATTTTAAGAATATTGATTTTTGGTTCAAAAATAAGGTAATAATTAAACTTGCAAAATTAAAGAAAACTATACGTGCAATAAAAGATGAGACGATTCAGAATTTCTTGATGGTCGCTTTTAGTGAGACAGTTCGCTATTCCTCAAACACAAAGACCGGTGAGTTTAAACTGGTTCGGGTTAAAGGCGACAAATTGGAAAAACATGATCCGGACGTCATTGGTATATTTCGCAAACACGCTGAAAAAAATATAGCTGGAATGACTGAATTCTACAAAGATGCCAAAAAGGATTCGTGGACAAAAATAATCTATGGGGATTCTTCAAAAGATAATGGGATTAAAGCCAATTCTATTGATTGCATTGTTACCTCACCCCCATACGGCGATAGTCGCACCACAGTAGCTTATGGACAGTTTTCACGCCTTTCTGCTCAATGGATTGATGTGTTTGAGGATCCAAATGACGCCTCAGGGGTAGATAACGACCTTCTTGGCGGTAGAGCTACTAAAAATTTAATTCATGCACTCTCATCTGCTTATCTCAAAGAATCCTTAGAAAAAATTGCTAAGCAAGACGAGGCAAGGGCAAAAGATGTATTGAGCTTTAATCTCGGATTGAATGAGTGTTTGAAGCAGGCTCATAGAATCCTTAAACCAGGAAAGTATTTTTGCCTTGTTGTTGGAAATAGACTGGTTAAACAAGTACGAATTCCAACTGACTTTATTATTGCCGAATTAGCA
>JACOWS010000001.1 GCA_016176685.1 Patescibacteria group bacterium
CGCTCGCGGTCCTTGCGCCTGATGCCAAACGGCACCTCTTTCCCGCGGCTGTTGGTTGCCGCAAAGTAATTTATCTGGTTGTTGTCCTCCGCCACCCTTAAAGTATACCCCATTGCCTATGGGAAAATCAGCGGACCTTGAGATAGTCGGTTACTACAAGGTACAACGGCCCCGCCAAAAGATAAAATATATGGACAATAGGCGGCCCGTGAATAATGCCAATCCCTAAAAGCGACGGGTATTGCCCGGAAATTTGAATATTAAAAACATAGTAGCCGAGATATTCGACAAAAAACAACACCGCTACATACGAGATGCTTACGATAACAAAGCGGTAAGGCACGCGGAGGTGCTCATATACTTCGCGCAACAACACTAGCCCGGCAGTCCACGCTATCAAGGGATACACGTTTATGTGACCGAGAAAAATATTACCTTCGGTATACAGGTACGGCCAGTATGCCGTGATAAAAAGAGCAAAAAGGATTGCAATGACCATCTCTTGTCCTATTGAGCGACGATAGAGTATATATGCCGCACTAAGCCCAACAAAAGAAAGCCATATAATGGCGAATTTATAGTCAAGAGCGGCAAGTGCTGGCACAGGTATAAGGGTCGCGGCGGCGCCAAAAAAAAGCGCGGGCCATGTTTTAAAATACTTTCCGTGACCGAATGTATAACGTATGTTTTTGCGAGCTTTTCGCTCAAAAGCGGGGCGCATAACTACCTGCAAGTATAACAGCTACAGGTTCGTTGATGTGGCGGTAAGCACCTGGCGCAGCGCATGGTACTTGTTGGCCGCGTCCCAGAAAAGATACGAGGTCAGCCCGGCATCGAGGGTGGCTTGTATCTGCGCCGCAACCATCTCTTTGGTATAAGTAACCGGATAGTCAAAACTCTGGAGCCATGGCCGTATCTTGCTGGTAGGATAGGCCTGCTTTTCGTACACGCCGACTGCCACCTGCCTCGTGGTGGTGGCTATGCCATCGTGTGCGGGCACTACCTCGGCCCGCATGATAGGGCTATGCGCCAGTGCCGCGACTGTGGTGGTGGTTGCTGTCGCCCGAGCGACCGCCGAGTCCATAGCAAAGCGCACAATGTCGTACGGATGCTCGTTGGGGTTTGCGTAACCGTGGAAATTTTTCGGGTAGTGGCTGGGGTAGACCATCGGGTCGACAAAGTCGAAGTACGGCAGAGCGCGCTCCAAGACCTGCCCGATGTTTAGATCATCCTCGTTGGTTGCGGTCATGCCAAACAGGTCTGCTGAAAGCACCGCGCCTGTTGCGCGAACTTGCGGGGTCATGTACTGGAAAAATAATTCAAGCATCTCCGGCTTGGTGTTACCGTCGCTTAAGGAGTACACCGCCTCGCTCATAGGGCCGTCGGACGGATAGCGAATATAGTCGTAGTTAAGTTCGTCAAAGCCGATGGCGTAGGACTCTTTAGACAGCTCGACTATGTAGTCCCAAAAATCTCTTGCCCCCACATCAACAAACGAAAGGCCTTTATAATCCTTCCACACGCTTGTTCCGAGCTCTGTTGAGGAGCCATCCCCCGCCTTTTGCACTGCCTGCTTTGGGTGGCGCGCCGTGTAGAGCGGGTCTTGAAACACCGTGATACGCCCTATGACGTATATATCTTTCTCGTGCAGCGATTTTACAAACGCGGCCATATCTCCTGCACCGCACTTTTTTGACACGGCCCATGCAAACGCTGGGTTGTCCGAAGGAAAGGCGATGCCGCCCGAAAAATCTTTAATATCAATCACGACCGCATTCAACTCCGTGTCCTCTATAAACCGCACGAGCGAGTCGCGGAACGAGGGCGTTCCTACCACGCACTGGGTCATATAGATTGCCTTAAGGGGCACAGGGGTGGGCAGGTGCACTACCGCCGGCACTTCGGGCTTAGCGGAGGCGGTTGATGCGGTGGTGCTTGCAACCGCCGGATCGGAGTAAGTAACAGAGAGCAGCGATGGCAGCTCAAAATACGCCAGCGCAAAAACACCCGCACTGCCAATGAGCGTTGCAAAAAGCAGTGAGAGCGTGTGTTTAGTTGAGCGAGCCGATCCCTTCTTTGTGTTCATGCTCATGAGAGTCACTGTGCGGCGGCGTTGCAGTAAAACCGTTTTCAACAAAAGAGTGGTGCTCGTTTTTGCGACCGCGCACCCAAAGCGAATCCGCCCGCAAAAAAAGCCCTAGCACCACAAGCGCTACACCGGTTAAAAGAAGCAGAACCGTGCGCCACGAGCCGGGTACCCCGAGGTAGGGGACAACAACCAGCCATACTCCGAGCGCTATGACCGCCATTTCCTTAGACATGGAGATATCTTATCATACCGCCTCAACGATTATCACATGCTCGCCGCGCTGTTTTTCGGGCTTGGCGGCGAGGCGTGCCAGTACCTCTGTGGGTGTGCCCACCAGCGCCTCTTCGTGTACCTTGGTGAGTTCTCGGTAAAGACCAATTTTTCTGTTAGGCGGCAGGTGCATCGCGAGCGAGGCGAGAGCTTTGAGTATCCGGTGCGGCGACTCGTAAAAAATGCTCGCGCGCGGGTTTGCCGCTATTTCATTAAACAGCTTCTCTCTCCCTTTTTTGGGCGGTAAAAAACCATAAAAAGTAAAAGTTGGCGCGCGTAAACCTGCGACAGATACCGCCGCGGCAAGCGCCGAAGGCCCGGGGACTGCCTCGATATCTGCGCCCGCTTCGCGGGCGCGGGCGACCATTTCAAGCCCCGGGTCGGAAACCCCGGGCGTACCCGCGTCGGTTACGAACGCCACCTGCTTGCCTTCCTTAAGCAAGACAATGACTCTCTCAAATTTCTTGGGCCCGTTGCCACCATACACGCTGACGCAGTACTTTGATATATCAAAGTGAGAAAGAAGTTTTTTGGTAACGCGGGTGTCTTCGCATGCCACGACATCTGCCTCTTTAAGCACGCGCAGTGCGCGTAACGTTATGTCCTCTAAGTTCCCTATAGGGGTTGCAACGACAGAAAGTTTACCTATACCTTGAGTGGAACCGGAGGGTGACATAGTGCCTACCACCCTACTACAAAAAGAAGAGCCGTGCGACCTTCTTAAAGAAGGTCGCACGGCTAGAGTCTGTGCGTAGGATGTGTGCCACACTACGCAGTTTGCATATTTTTTATCAGCAACTGCGCTTCCTGGCGGCCGCATCAATGGTTCTTCTTTAACAACGGTATTACACACTCAGCCAGACTCACAATTGGCGCGGCCGCGGGGAGTCCCCGCGGCCGCTTATGTTTTATATATACCGCCCCGGTGCTACTATAGTTTCATATACAGGCTATGAGTGTCAAAAAAGCCCATTTTATAGGCATTGCGGGCAAGGGTATGAGCGCCACGGCGCTCCTTTTGCGAGAGCAGGGTTGGAAAATTAGCGGCTCGGATGAGGGTTTTTACCCGCCCGTTTCCGACTTTTTGGCGGGGGCAGATATACCATTTGCCAAGGGGTACAAAAAAGAGAACATCCCCACCGACGCAGATCTTATCGTAATAGGAAAAAACGCCAAGCTGGTGCCGGAGAGCAACGAGGAGGTCGCTGCGGCATTTGTAAGCGGCAAGCCGGTCAAGTCATTTCCCGACATTCTAGAGGAGCTCACAGAAAAGACAGACAACATGGTGGTAGCGGGCTCTTATGGCAAGTCTACTTGCACGGCGCTCTTGGCCTGGTGTCTTAGCCGCGCCGGCAAAGATCCATCCTATTTTATTGGCGAAATTTCCAGTGGGTTTGATGCACATGCTTATCTTGGCAAGGGCGGCATCTTTGTGCTTGAGGGCGACGAGTATCCTTCCAGCAACTGGGACTCAACCTCAAAGTTCCTCCACTACCGCGCAAAAAGCGTACTGCTCACCTCGGCCACGCACGACCATATAAACGTCTACCCGACGCACGCAGACTATCTTGCCCCGTTTAAACGACTACTCACTTCTCTGCCCGCAGATGGCTTGCTGGTGGTAAACCAAGGCGAGCAGTACGCTCGGGAAATTGCAGACAGTTTCCCCGGCAAAAAAGTTTTTTATAGTATGGGGGCCACAGACTGGCATCCAAAAAATATAACGTACGGTATGCCGACCGTCTTTGACCTCTACCTGGGCAACAAAAAAATCGTAGCGCTTTCTACAAAGCTTTTGGGCGCTCACAATATAGAAAACATCGTCGGCGTAAGTGCCCTACTGCTTGAAAAAAAGTTGCTCACGCAAGAGGAGCTTGCTGCGGGTATTGCAAGTTTCCTGGGGGTGAAGCGCCGGATGGAACTGCTTTCTCCGCACTCGCAGGTTCCTGTGTACGAGGGCTTTGGCTCCAGCTATGAAAAAGCGAAAAGCGCCATGGCCGCGATGAAAGCCCACTACCCAAAGCATCGTCTGGTGGTGGTGTTTGAGCCACATACCTTTTCGTGGCGCAACCGCGATGCTTTGCCATGGTACGACGACGTGTTTGTGGGCGCCGACCATGTATACATATACGAGCCGGCCTCGCAGGGCGCGGCCACCCATAAACAACTTACTCAAGAGGAGATTGTGGCGCGAGTACAGCAGGCCGGCTTTACGGCGGAAGCAATTTCAAACCCTGCCGACGCTCTTGTAAAAATAAAAAACAACCTGCGCCCGGACGACGCGGTGCTCATACTCACCTCCGGCGACCTGGGCGGACTTATCAAGTCAATCCCTGCGATGGTGGAGCATCAATTTCCTGCATGAAGCTATTTTGCGCGGAGCTTGGGCAGCAATATGACACCTACACCTTTGGGTATGCAAACTATTGCGAGAAGGAGGGCGGGGACTCCCTCACTTCCATATATGAAAGCGGTTACCTCCCCTACTCTGGCGCACCAGAAGCCCATAACCTTTTCTACATGGCCCGCAGTATTCGGGTGTTGTTACGCGACTTTGAGCTAAGCAGTGAAAATAGGCGCATCGCAAAAAAATTTGACGGGCGGTTCACAAAAGAGAGAGTCCCGTTTGCGCAATTTTCATACGACGACGATTTTTATTCGCTCTTTTTAACCTACTTTGCACAGCGGCACGGGGACGCTATGCCGCGCAGGCGTCTCGACCACATACTTGCGTCGGGGTTGGTGACCAACACTTTGATATATCATAGTGCCGGCAAGCCAGTTGCCTACGTGCTGGAAATTGCGGAGGGTAGCATGGCGCATTTCTGGTATTCTTGCTATGACCTTGCGCTTGCGCAACAATCGCTTGGACTCTGGCTCATGCTCGACGCCTTGCGCGATGCAAAGGCACGGGGGTTGGAATATTACTACCTTGGTACGCTGTATGGTAAAAAAGCTCTATATAAAGCCAATTTTAAGCCTCTGCAGTGGTGGGACGGCGGCGAGTGGAATAACAATTCTACTATCTTAAAAAAACGCGTTAAGGAGGATGACGTTCGTACCACTATACTGGTCGACCGTCTCAAGGAAACGTATCGTCTCTTTTAGCTACGACAATATTTCTATCTCGTGGGCACTCCCGGGGAGCAGCGTGCGTGCAAACTGGCGGAACACTGCCGAGTCTTGGCTTAGTATAAAGTGTGTGCTGCCGCCACCCACTTCGCGCGGCCAACATAGTTTTTCCACGCGCTCGGCCGCCGCAAGCGCCGGGTCAAATAGGCCGAGCGACTTCGGCACCGCTTTTTTAAAGATGTCTGTAATGAGCGGATAGTGTGTGCAGGCAAGCACCAAGGTGTCGTAGTCGTCTAGAGAAATTGGCTGAAAAGCGCCGACCACCAATTGCTGTAGGAGCTCCGCCCGCTCGCCACGCTCTATAGCGCCAGCCAGCTCGGGTATGGCAACTGTGGTGATGTCTTTGCCGACCATCCGAAACGCCGTTTGGTAAATCTCGGAGCGCACCGTGGCTGGTGTGGCACACAAGAGTACCCGGTCGGGCGATCCCTTAAAACAGGCCACCGTGGGGCCCACCATTTCCACCAGCTGGTTTGGAGCCACCTCAAATGCGTCAAAAAGTGACAGCGCAAGCGAGGCTGAAACGCTATTGCAGGCGCTGATAAACATGCGCGCGCCGCGCTCGTGTAAAAACCGCATTGCGCCGACAGTAAGGTTGGAGAGTTCCTCGCGAGACCTGCCGCCGTAGGGAACATTTTTAATGTCGCCAAAGTACACCACGTCGGCCGAGGGCAATACATCTCGCAGTGCCTTAAGTACCGTGAGCCCGCCGGAGCCTGAGTCAAAAATCCCTATCATGGTATATGTTGCTAGCGGTACAGTATAACCCCGAGCGCCACAAGAAAGTTAAAGAAACCAAACAGGCTGTTGGTAATGATGATTGGCTTGTCGCGATGTACCCATCCGTAAAAAATCCATAGCATGTTGAAGAATACGAGGATGGCCCACGTGGGCATAGAGAGGCTCGAGGCGTCGTGGGTGGCGTATATCTGCCACACTTGCGGCACGAGCGCCAGGGGCGCCACAATGGCCACCGGATACATGAGGATGTCGAGTGCGGTTTTCAAAACCGAAATACGCTCAAATGGCTCCTTGCCATTTTTAAACTTTATTCTGCGCCGCGATATGTGGCGAATACCCAAAGACATTTGTAAATTGTACCATTAGTACGATTTCTTCTATCCTAGGCTAGCCCAGAATATGTATAATTACGCTATAGCGTAATTAAAAATATCTAATCCTGAGATGCACACCTTCTAAAAATGTGCTAGTGCCGGAGAGAGGATTTGAACCTCCAATCCCTTGCGGGCTAGGTGGGTGGTATATCCTTGAAATAGCTTAAACTTTCGCCGGCGCAGGCAACGGCAAGAAACCCCGCGAGAAAATGCAGGGCGCGGCGAAGCCGCACCGCTGATTCAGCAGAATCACCTCATTTAGAAAAAGGACCTACTGGGTACTAGGTTGACAATATCAAGCTTTTCTTCCTAGAGCGTTCGTGCAAACGCACGGAGTAGCTTGGCGGACTAGATTCGAGCGCGAAGCGTACCATTTTGTTCTTTCAAAAAACAGAAAACCCACCGAAGCAGGTTTCCCGCTTGGTGGGTTGTTTATTACTTTCGGTGATGCCTAACGGACTTTGATGACTTTGCCGGACACCGTGCAGACATTTCCGTTGATGTTCCCTTTGCAGAAAATGTCACCTGACTCCGTCTTGATGTTACCGTTGACGTTTCCGCCGATCTCGACCTTGGCGCTTCTGGTTTCCACACCACCAACATTGTTCGGTGTGGAAAAATCCCCAGTTAACCAAATGATTTCACGGGCGTCGATTTCGAGATGATCGATTTTGCCTTCGATGGAGATTTTCATCTCACGGTACTCACGAAAGTCAGGGCGATGGAACATGGTCTTCTTGCCGTTGATAGTGGCAATACCTTCGCGAAGGTCAATTATGACGTTCCCCCCGTCGCAGATGTATGGACGACCGTTGATGCAAATCGTGCTCATATTGCCCTCCTTAGGCGTTGTGACCGAATAGTCGAATCAAATGACTGGACTCACTCACTATTTGTATTATGTACACAAAACATTAGTTTGTCAAGTCGCCGCAAGGGCAACAAAAAAGCAACCGTATTTATAAACGCATTTTTTAGAAACAATTGTATGCCTAAGAAAAATTTCCAAAAACAGAAGCGTCGTGTTGAAATCAATCCTAAAATCCAATGGCGAACGACCGCCGAGCGTAGCGAGGCGGCGAGCGTTGGTTTGCGCTCTGGTTTAGTGTGGGCGCGGGGAGAGTCGAACTCCCAACCCTTTCGGGATACGCTTCTGAGGCGTACGCGTATACCAGTTCCGCCACGCGCCCACTCGGTCCAGGAAAATGTAAACAGCCCAATTCCGCTTTGGTAGAGCAGACCATCAACATTCACATGCCCGTGACTTCCACGGTAGCAAAATTTTTGCTACTATGCCAAGCGTCCGCGCGCTTAGCTCAGTTGGTAGAGCATTCGACTGATACTCGAAAGGTCCTAGGTTCGATCCCTAGAGCGCGCACTATAGTTTTTCTCTCGCGCTATGAAAACCGGAAGTTTTTGAACTGCCACGGATCTTTGGCGTCTATATCGTCGGCAAACGTCTTTTCGCGGTCTGTAAGTGGCGTCCAGTCGGTGTACTTGCCCACCATCTGCCCCATATAGGGCTCGATAATCTCCATCACGCGCTCAAAGTCTATCTCGTCGGCCTCCACAACGCCCTGTGTCGGGTTTTCCATCGCCCATACCATGGCACCCAACACGCCAGCAGTTACTTGGAGCCCCGTGGCATTTTGATATGGCGCAAGCTTGCGAGTCTTTTCCATAGTGAGCTGAGAGCCGTACCAATACGCGCCTTTTTTGTGCCCCATCAAGAGCACCCCAAGCTCGTCCATGCCGGTGGTTATCTCTTCAAGAAGGATTCTTTGCTCGTCTTGGAGTTTTGACATATTGCCAAGACACTCTTCGAGCGACAACATAGCCGCGTCGCAGGGGCGGTACGCATAGTGCACCGTCGGCTGGTAGACAACCTTTTTCCCTTTCCGCACGGTAAAGTAGTCTGCAATCGAGATAGACTCGTTGTGGGTTACCACCCTGCCAAGGAAGTGTCCGTGCTCTGGCGTCCAGGTGCGCACCACCGTCTTGGCGCCCGGGCGGTCGAGGTAAATCGCCGCGCCGCAGCCATAGGTATGTTTGTGTCCGTCCTTGGGAAAATGCTTTTCGTGCGTGCCCCACCCCAGCTCCGAGGGTTGGCCAATACCTTCGGAGTGGAAGCCGTCTACCGACCACGTGTTTTCAAACCTCCCTATCTTTTTTGGCTCGCTGCTTACCTGCGAGTCGTACTCGGCAATGTGGATGGTTTTTACCCCGAGTTTTTGCATCAGCGCTCCCCACTCCTCTCTGGTTTTTGGAGCCGCGGTTTTATGCCCCGTATCTTTTGCGATGTTAAGCAGTGCTCGCTTTACAAAGTGTGAGACTATGCCTGGGTTTGCCCCGTGGGCAACCACCGCGGTGGTTTTACCCTTGCTCCCCTTTTTTAACTTAAGCACCGCCTCTCGCAGACTGTAGTTTGAGCGCTCGGAAAGCGAGAGTTTTGGGTCGGTGTAGACGCCTTTCCACGGCTCAACCACGGTGTCTAGGTAGAGTATGCCGCGCGCTTGGCAGTACTTGATAAGGTCCACGGAAGAGACATCAACCGAGAGGTTAAGGAGGAAGTCTTTTCCGCGCAGATACTTGCCCAGTATTTTTTTATAATTGTCGGGAAGAAGCGGCTCTATGCGGAAAGATACCCGCTCTTTTTTTGCTATGGACACTCCGCGATTGTCTGCGGCAATGATAGAAATGCGCTCCTTAGGTATACCAATGTGGCGGAGTATAAGCGGTAACACTCCTGTTCCAATACTTCCAAACCCTACAATGAGCAACCGGCCCGGAAACGTGCGGTAGATTTCTTCTTTTTCCATTTCTGATTTTAGAGGATTATTATTTCTAAATTGAAACGCTAAAAAACAAAGCGAGTCAAAAAAAGTATACCGTGTATGCCCGCGAGCACAACCCTCTCCTTGAAGTTATACACACTTAGCGTCCCGGGCCCATTGCGCCCCAGGACACAGGCCATACTATATGAACTGTTTCTTTTGTCAGCCAATTAATTATCACATCATAGATGGAGCAAGTTACAGGTCTACGCCAAGTGTACCGGAGCGACGCTCTCGATGCACTGGCCCGCGACGATAGTGTTATCCGTGAAGAATATCAGCGTAATCAGGCCTGGGGGCTGTTGGCCTCTGTGGACCTGCATCATTGCAACCCGGCAACGATACGGGATGCAGAAAAGATAAAGCAGTTCACCTACGAGTTGTGTAAAAAAATAGACATGCAACGCTACGGCGAATGCCAGGTGGTGCGCTTTGGCAATGGCGAGTTGGAGGGGTACTCGATGTTCCAGTTCATCGAAACATCTTGCATCTCCGCCCACTTTGACGAGATGGTGGCCAACACGACCTACCTCGACATCTTCTCGTGCAAGTACTTCAACCCGTACGAGGCGTCCGAGTTTGCAAAAGAGTTCTTCGAAGCAAAGGACTACAACCTTACTTACACACTGCGAAAATAGCATTATATTGCAACGCAAAAAACACCCCCCACACACGGTCGAGGGGTGTTTTTTGTCTGGGTGATCACACCCATTTTAGAAGCAATTTTTCTCTTGTTCCGTTTTTAGCTCGCGTTCCAGCTCCGTACTCTCGGGGCGTACTTGCGAACTATCGAGAACCGTACGTGTATCGGTCAAAACGGATGCAATGTAGCGTTAGCATCATCACGCTATTTATCCCGCCCTCTATAGAGGGGCGGGACAAATAATCGCCGATTCACCCCGCAGCGCTCCCTAAGGAGTGATGTGGGGGCTTTTCATTTGAATCATTCCACGAGCAGCTTCCGCTACCCGTGCCTTGTTACGACTTACTCCCTGTCACCGAACTTACCGTGACCAGCCTAGGGCTGGCTTCGGGTATTCCCGGCTCCCTTGAGTTGACGGGCGGTGAGTACAAGACTTGAGAACGTATTCACCGCGGTATAGCTGACCCGCGATTACTAGCGATTCCAACTTCATGAGGGCGAGTTGCAGCCCTCAATCCGAACTGGGCACACGTTTAAAAGATTTGCTTGGGGTTGCCCCGTCGCATCTCGTTGTCGCGTGCATTGTATCATGCGTGCAGCCCAGGATATCAGAGGGACATGCTGATCTGGCGTCATCCCCACCTTCCTCTCCCGTGAGGGAGCAGTCTCGCCTGACATATAAAACAGGCAACGGGGGTTGCGTTCGTTACCCCACTGAAGGGAACAACTCAAGCCACGAACTGACGACGACCATGCATCACCTGCGGAGCCGTCTTGCGAAAGGTAAAGTTTCCTAAACCGGTCGTCTCCGTTTCAAACCCTGGTGAGGTTCTTCGTTTGTCATCGAATTAAGCCGCATGATCCACCGCTTGTGCAAGTCCCCGTCTATTCCTTTGAGTTTTAATCTTGCGATCGTACTACCCAGGCGGATAACTTAACGCGTTAGCTTCGCCTCACAGAGGGTCGATACTCCGTAAAGCCAGTTATCATCGTTTAGGGCGTGGACTACCGGGGTATCTAATCCCGTTCGCTACCCACGCTTTCGTGTTTCAGCGTCAGGAGTGCGCCAGTAGAGTGCCTTCGCTTTTGGTGTTCCCCACAATATCAACGGATTTCACCCCTACACTGTGAGTTCCCTCTACCTCTCGCATCCTCGAAGTTTTGCCGTTTCCCCCGCGTCTCCGAGGTTGAGCCCCAGAACTTTCACGAGAGACTAACAAAACCGCCTACACACCCTTTACGCCCAGTAATTCCGGGTAACGCTTGAGGCCTCTGTATTACCGCTCCTGCTGGCACAGAGTTAGGAGCCTCTTATTCATGCGCTAACATCAATAACTTTCTCACGCATAAAAGATCTTTACGTCCCGAAGGACTTCATCAATCACGCGGCGTCGCTCCGTCAGGCTTTCGCCCATTGCGGAAGATTCTCGACTGCGGCCACCCGTAGGTGTATGGTCCGTATCTCAGTACCATCGGTGGGGGTCAGCCTCTCAGCTCCCCTACGCGTCATAGCCTTGGTAGGCCGTTACCATACCAACTAGCTGATGCGACACAGGCCGCTCAAAAAGCGCATTGCTGCTTTACTCCCTCGATTGCTCTCGGGAGACTATCGGAAATTACCCCGTCTTTCGACGAGCTATGCCCGACTTTTCGGTGCGTACCTGCGTGTTACTACCTCGTCTGCCGGTTGTCCCTTACGGGACCCCCTTGACTTGCATGCCTTATCCACGCCGCCAGCGTTCACCCTGAGCTAGGATCAAACTCTGATTTAAGAGCGAAGCGATTAAATCATCGCTCCACAATTTAGCTCGATTAGAACGGAACAAGAGAAAAATAACTTCTCTCTTGCTTGCCCTCCATAGCTTTACGCGACGGAGGGTGTGCCTTCCCCCGGAAAAGAGAAAGGACTTCTTTTGCTTGCTTGCCCTCCTGCTTGCGTGTGTATGCAAACAAAAGAGCTGCCCTTCGTCCTTCGTAAAACTCAGGACTTAAGGTCTTCGATGTGATCTGCCTCTCTACCCGCGTATTTTGCGGATAAAGAAGTTTTTATTCGTCCCTACGTCGCTAAAGCTTCGAAGGGCACAGTGTTATCAAAAAACAATGCCCGCCAGCGGCGGGTCTCTAGAACAAGAGAGTATCCACCACTAAGCAGTCATGAAGGCCATTATAGCCGCCCACAAAAGGAAGTCAAGCCCTTATTTTGCAAGCTTTTTTGGTCTCTATGGAGCTTGTTGGAGCGCCTTTTCTACCTGCACAAAAAGCTCTTCTGGCGTTCCATTGTTGATAAGTACAACCCCAGCCATAGCAATAACGGCTTTTAAGTTTTGTTTGTTTGGATCGTTCGATTCCATCTCGCGGTCCTCGTCTGCCTTAAATTTTTCAAAAGAAACGGCGTCGGTCTCCGACGCCCTACCCACTATCCGTTTGTAGCGCGTGTTTATGTCGGCATCTACTGCCCAAAGCGTGGTGCTTTGCGATTTAAGATATTTTTCCTCGCCCACAGAGCGAATAGACTCGATGACGATATTATTTTTGGGATGAAGTTTTGCCTGCTTGAGGAGCTCCTCGACCAGATAATTGGGACCGTGCAGGGCGCGCAAATCGTTAGCAACCTGTGTCATAGTATCGCGGTTGACCGCCAGGCCGCGTTTGAGTATCTCCCCCGCAATGAAATTACGCACCGAAAGATACATAAAATTATGTTTCTTTGCTAAGTACTGGGCCACCGTGCCTTTGCCCGCGCCGAGGGTTCCCGTAATGCCAATTATCATCACCTTTTATTCTACATCACCCGGAAGTTTTTGAACTGCCAGGGATCGGCGGCAGTATCTTCGGGAAACAGCGGGTCTTTGCGGGCGCGCAGTGGCGTCCAGTTGGTGTACTTGCCGTGCACAATTCCCAGGTACGGGGTGGCAAGGTCGAGTATGCGGCGGAAATCAAGGTCCTCCGGCTCGACAATGCCCCGCCTCGGGTTCTCTAGCGTCCAAATAACCCCCGCCAGTGCACCCGCGGCTACCTGCATCACTGTGGCATTTTGGTGCGGCACCAGCTCGCGTGCTTGAGCGATGGAAAGGTCCGACCCGTACCAGTACGAGCGCTTTTTGTGGCCCATCAAGAGCACCCCGAGCTCGTCGGCGCCGCGTTCAATCTCGTCCATGAGAATCCGCTTCTTTTTTGGCTGCCGCCAGTTGTTACCCGCATATTCGCGGAGGGACAGTACGGCATCGTCGCACGGATGGTACGCGTACATCATCGTGGGGCGATAGACAGCATTCCCTTGTTCGTCAAAAACCGTGTAGTAGTCGGCGGTTGTTATAGACTCATCGTGGGTAATCAAAAAGCCGTGGTACGGGCCCTCGCGCGGCGTCCAAGAGCGTACTGGCGTGAGTGCACCGGGGCGGTCAAGATAAATTGCCGCTTTACGTCCTATTGTGTGCTCGTGCGCATCTTGGGGCAACTCTTTTTCATGCGTACCCCAACCAAGCTCAACCGGCTGTGTTGCTTCGCTCAAAAAGCCGTCCACCGACCAGGTGTTTACAAACTCATCCGGCTGTTTAGAGACAGGGGTATCCTGCGTGTCACGCTCGGCAGTTTGTATCACGCGGACTTTCAATGCCTGCATGAGGTTAGCCCACCCTGTTCGGTCGGTGGGAGTTCCAATCGCCGCAGCGCCATTGCCTACACTAAGTGCAATATCAAGAAGCGCTGCTTTTATAAAGTGGGAGATAATCCCAGGGTTAGCGCCATGGTTAACAATGGCAGTTGAACCGTCTTTATATTTTTCTTTAAGCTTTAAAAACTCTTCTCGCTGTGCATAGTTGGTGCGCTGCTCGGGCGTAAGCGACGCGTCGAGCGAGAACCCCGGCCAGCGCTCGGTCGAGGTATCGACATAGAGCACATTATTCTTCTGGCACCACACAATCAAGTCGTTGGATGAGACTTCAACCGAAAGGTTAAGGAGGAAATCGCCTGCAGAGAGCTGTTTTTTAAACACCGAGACGTAGTTGTCCTGCGTGAGCGTCTCGATGACAAACTCTATCCCAAACTGCTCGGCCACCGCCTTGCCGCGATCTTCTGACGCAATGATCCGCATGCGCTCCGGCACTATGTCCGTATGGCGCAAGAGCATGGGGAGTATGCACTGTCCTATCGAGCCGCACCCGAGTATCAAGAGCTTGCCGGGAAATGGCACTTTGGTGTAGAGCTCTTTCTCTCCGGAAAAACCGTTTGCCCCGTTGGTAGCAACAGTAACCCCGGTTGCCAGGGTGTCAGTTTTGCCGTTTTGTTTTTTCTCCTCCATTTCAGAAATTTTTCCGTAACACTGTGTATTGTGCTCCTTACTATACAAAAAATAAAGCAAATACTCACCCGAAGTGGGTATAACGATATCGGGACAAAAATAATTTACTTCCTCCTAAACTTTTCCCACACCACCAGCAAGGGGCTTGCAAGAAATATCGAGGAGTAGGTGCCGGCCACCATACCCACAATGAGGGTGAGCGCGAATGCGCGAGTGGAGTCGGGACCAAGGAAGTACAGCGCGAGCAATACAATGATGACGGTAAGAGAGGTATTGATTGAGCGGGCTATGGTCTGGGTAATGCTCCTGCCGACCACCTCGTCAAACTCCTCACGCTTGTGCTGTTCTGCATTGAGCGCAAGATTTTCGCGGATACGGTCAAAAATAACGATGGTGTCGTTGATAGAAATACCAAGTATGGTAAGCAGGGCTACGATAAACAGTGCGTCTACCTCGGCTCCAACAAAGTGTCCGAGCAGGGCAAACAGGCCGGTTGGAATAAGGATGTCATGCATGAGCGTTATGATTGCTACCACGCCATACTTCCACGAGGATATAGGTTTGGACACTCGGCGGAAGGCAAATGCGATAAAAAGTACGGTTGAGAGCGTGACGAGCGCAATGGCTATCCATGCCTTTTGTAAAAGCTCCGCTCCGATTATTGGCCCCACCGAGTTGTACTGGTCTTCATGCATGGTGCCCAACGTCCCGAGTGCCTTCTCGAGGGATATTTTTTCATCATTGGTTAAGTCGCGCTGGCGAAGGAGGAACCCCGCTTCGCCCGTTGGTTGCACCCGCACCTCGCCAAACCCAAGAGTGGAAACAGTTGCCCGCAGCGTTTCAACCGTCGGGCGCTCCCCACTGTAAGACACTTGCAGGAGCGAGCCGCCGGCAAGGTCAATGCCGGGCTTGAGCCCCCACGCCCCCAGTGCCGCAAGCGAGAGAACAATGGCCATCACCGGGAGGATAAAGAAGTATTTGATATTTTTGCTGATATTCATGGTTCAATAGGATTCACCACAAGTAATTATCTTAGCCCGCTATGCATAAAGAAACGGCCGAGCGGTGACTCTGTTTTGATGCCGAGCGCCAGTAAGAACGTGCGCGAGATAGTGATTGCGGAGAGCATCGAGACAAATACCCCCAACCCAAAAACCAGCGCAAAGCCCTTAATGAGCGAGGTGCCAAACCAAAACAGAATGACTGCCGCGATAATGTGCGTAATATTGGTGTCTCGTATCGCCAGCCATGCCCGCTTGAACCCTTCTCGTATTGCGTGCTCGGCCTTTGCTCCTGCGGCAAATTCCTCCTTCATCCGCTCGGCAATAAGGATGTTGGCATCAACTGCAAGGCCGACCGATAGGATAAACCCGGCGATACCCGCGGCGGTCAAAACTACCGGTATGAACTTAAACAAAACCAGCATAATCAAAATGTAAATAATGAGCGACGCAACTGCCACCACCCCCGGCAATCGATACCAAAGTATCAAAAAAAGCGCGAGCACAAAAAAGCCGATGGCCCCTGCGGTAACGCCGGCATTGAGCGCTTCGTCGCCGAGGGTGGCGCCTATAGTTTGCGTCGAGGATAGCGTGATAGGTACCGGAAGAGCGCCTAAGTTTAGATTGCGAACCAACTCCCTTGCCGACTCGGCCGAAAAGTTGCCAGAGATGATGGCGGTGCCGTTTGTAATGTGGTCCTGTATCACCGGTGCAGAAATGAGCGCGCCGTCTAAGAATATAGCGAGCTGTTTGCCAACATTGACATCAGTAATATCGGCAAATAGCTTGGTGCCTTCTGCATTAAAATCAACGCGCACCGTTGGTTGATTGAGTGCGTACTGGTTGTTTCCAAACTCGAGCGCTGCGCGCGAAAGGAGCGCACCAGTGAGCCCGGTGTCGGCAAACGCTTCAGGGTTCGCTTGCGGTGAGTCTGTTGAACCAGGCTGCGTCGGCAACGTGAGATTATCTTCAAACCCGTCTTTAACCAGTTTAAAATCCAAGGTCGGAGTCTCTCCTATCATTTTGACCGCCTGATCTACATCGGTCACGCCTGGGAGTTCTACAATAAGCCGGTGCTCGCCCTGGCCAAAAGCGCCGCCCTGCTGTGTTTGCACCAATGGTTCACCAACGCCGAATGCGTTGACGCGTCGCTCGATAACCGCCTGCAATGCAGAAAGAGATTCGGCGACTTCGGCAGAATCTATTGTGCTTGTGTCGGCGCTGTACACCAAATGGGTGCCGCCGGAGAGGTCGAGTCCCAATTTAAACGCCCAATTTCCTGTTTGTGTCTTGTATGCAAAAAACCCCAACAACCCTGCGGTTAAGAGGATAGCAACCGCCCCGTAGCGAAGCCAAAACATGGGTTGCAGAGTATCAAATAGTAGGCCCTTGGGCAAGGGCAAACAGGTTTTTGAAAAGCATAGCGACGGTAATAGGTCCCACGCCGCCGGGGACAGGGGTAAACACCGATGCCACATTGGCGCACGCGGGGTCGGCGTCGCCTGCCAACTTCCCCACAGCTTCCGAAGTACCTGCATCTATAAGCACAGTTCCCTGTTTGATCATATCGGGTGTAATCAGCCCCGGCTCGCCAGCTCCCAACACTACAATATCGGCATTTTTGAGTAATATCAGACGTCCGTCATGTTTTGTGACTACCTCCACGTCGGCACCAAGGTCGCGAAGAAGAACAGCCGCAGGCGCCCCTACAAGCTTTCCAGCACCCACTACCACAGCTCTCGTATCTGCGTGAAGTTTAGCTTCATTCAGAAGATTTGCGTGTTGTAATATTTTTAACACCGCTCCTGCAACTGGTGGGAGAACAATAGCATTTTGCCCTAAACCATCGACATCTCTCTCCGGCTGGAGTGCCGCCACCATCTCATCCGCATTAGGAATAGGCATCTGGATAATGACACCCGCCGTTGCCTTTGAAAGCCGCAGAACGGCATGTATGGCATCTGTCGTGGAGGAATCCTTGGCAAGCACCTCACGCGACACATCTACGCGCAGTCGTTTTGCCGTGCGCTCTTTGATACGCACGAAGGAGTCGCTGGCGGCGTCTCCTGCACCCATCACAACACCTAGCCGCAATACCAGCGGCAAACTCGCCCGCTCTTTTTCGAGCTCCTGTAATATCTCCTCCGCTATTTTCTTGCCGTCCACAATCATGCATTACTTTTTATGAGCAGGCGGCGGATGGTTTTAAAAGTGATAAGTATATCAAGAACCAAAGAGCGATGTTTGAGATAGTACAGGTCGTAAGAAAGCTTCATTTTGGTCGCTTCAACATCTGCGGCATGATGCGGGTCACCATGGTAGTACAACTGTGCCCAGCCAAAGAGCCCGGGTTTAATTAAGTTTCGCACACCATAGTATGGAATTTGCTTTTCATACTGCTCGACCAGCGAGGGCAACTCAAGCCGAGGACCTACCAGAGAAAGTTTTCCTTTCACCACATCCCAAAACTGCGGTAGCTCATCAAGTCGGCTCGCGCGCAAAAAGCGTCCAACCCGAGTGACCGTAAGGACAGTAGACCCGCCTGGCCCGTACTTGCCATGGTCGTTCCCCGACATGGTGCGGAACTTATGTATCCGCACCGGCTCATTGTCTTGGCCAACGCGGTCTTGTGTAATAAAGGCAGGGCCTCCGTCATCGAGCTTGATAGCAAGTATAATAAATGGATAAAACAAAAGGGAAACAGAGCTGCCGACTAGCCCGCCTACAATGTCCATACCGCGCTTCACCGGGTCGTACAGTGTGTGCATGTAGCGCGACACATTGCGCGCCAGCCACTGCTCGTCTATCTGGCTAAGCGGCACGCGGCCGTAGATTTCTTCATAGAGCGTCAGTGCGTCGACGAAACGTACCCCCCGTGAGATGAAGTTATAGAGCTCGGGGAAGACCCTGGAGACACGGCTGTCGTCGAGGTCGGCAATGACAAAACGCACCCCTTGCCCATCTATAGCCCTTGTTACTAACGCGGCGACAGAGGGGTCGCTTGGTTTTATGGTTGCAACGACACGCGTTGGTGCGCGCGGGGCGTTGTTGAGGGCTACCAAGAGCTCGTTGACCTCTCTACCTTCTCCCACCACTATCGCATTTTCTATTTTTTGTATCCCAAGCCATGGGAAAATAAATACCCGCCATACCAGGACAAACAAGAAAGAGGTGACGAGATAGATAAATAGGATGGTCTTTGGCGCAATACCAAACAACGGTATAAAAAAGAAGAAGAGTGCCGCAATGGTAACGTTGATGGTCTGCCCTACCAAAAGCGTTACCGATAGTGCCCGTCTCGCAAAGATAATAGAGCGACTTTCGTACAGGCCTGCGACTATAAACACGCCGATCCACAGTAAAAAAAGAAAAGAGAAGGCAGACAAGTGAGAGGTAAACAGTTCCCACGAAGGCGCACTAAAGGTACGAAAAAAAAGGGATGCCCACAGTGCAAAAACAAAAGCGCACACGTCGCCCACAAACAAAACAAGCGGCCGAGCGCGAAAAGCGGTGGTCATATACAGATTGATATATAATACAACAAATAGTAAAATTCTCAAGTTACATGCCGGCTACTCGCAAAAAAATACTCTACGTCATAACGAAGTCCAACTGGGGCGGCGCCCAGCGCTATGTCTTTGACCTGGCCACCCGCCTGCCCAAGGACCAATTCGACACGACCGTGGCATTGGGCGGTACCGGGCTATTGGCTCAAAAGTTACAAGAAGCCGGCACTATGATATATCATAATGCGTTTCTCGGCCGGGACATCTCCTTCGGCAAGGATCTAAAAAGTTTTTTTGAGTTGTGGAGACTGTTTAAAAAAGAAAAGCCTGACATAGTACACCTCAATTCTTCCAAGGCGGGAGGAATAGGTGCCTTGGCAGCACGGTTTGCCCAGGTGCCAAAAATTATTTTTACTGCGCATGGCTGGCCCTTTTTGGAAAAGAGAAACTTGTTTGCACGATCGAGTATATGGATTTTTTCCTGGATTACAGCCATTCTTTCCCACACTACTATTGTGGTGTCCGACCACGACCTGCAGGTAGCGCAAAAAATGCCATTCATTGCAAAAAAAGTAACCCGTATTTATAACGGTATTGATTTTGATTTTCCTCTCGGCTCGGCAGACATCGTTCGCCATTCTTTCCCAAAAGGAGTCCATATTACCGGCACAGTCGGAGAGTTAACAAGAAACAAAAATCAGATTGCGCTTATCGAGCAGGCAAAAAATGACCCCAAAATGTATGTAGCCATCGTTGGTGACGGTGAAGAACGTCTGAATTTGATTAAAAAAATAGAAGAATATGGGCTCAGGAGCCGAGTAAAGGTAATGGGATTTCAGTGGGCAAGCGGGGTATTACGCGGATTTGACACTTTTGCCCTACCTTCCCTCAAGGAAGGTCTTCCGTATGTGCTCATAGAAGCAAGGGCTTCCGGACTACCGATTATTGCAAACCGTGTAGGCGGCGTTGGCGAAATACTGGATAAAGACTTGAAAGAATTTTCTATAGAACAGATGCTCAAAAAAACCTTTGCGGTGTACTGTGCTTAGCTACCGTAACCGCTAAACTCTTTCTCATACGCTTCGCGGTGGGCCGCGTGCGAGTACCGCCGCATACCGGAAAGCATACCAAGCGCCAAAAACTCTGCCACGATGTGCGACCCACCGTAGCTCATAAAAGGTATGGTGGTGCCGGTCACCGGCAAGAGTCCAATGTTGATACCAACATGCAGTCCAAAATGCGCCAATAGATAGAACAGCACTCCAAGAGCAAACAAAGTCTCAAAGTTAGTGGCTCCTAGACCCGCCATGGCAATGATTCTGAAAAATAACAGACCATACAGAACAAACAAAAGACCAACGCCTATGAGCCCCCACTCTTCGGCAAATGCCGCAAAAATAAAGTCGGTCTGATACTCGGGCAGGAAGCGCAGTTTGCTTTGTGTGCCGTAGGCGATACCTTTGCCGAGTAGTTGCCCCGAACCTACCGCGACAGTCGACTGGTAGGCATTGTATCCGGCACCCTGGAGGTCTGTCATGGGATTTAAGAATGTGAGTATGCGCGTACGCTGGTACTCTTGAAAACCAAAAAACCACAAACCACCAAGTACTGCTAAGCCAAGCAAAAATATCGTGGCGAGATGCACACGTGATATGCCAGACACCAGCACCATCCCCAACCAAATGAGAAATACGATAATCGCTGAACCAAAATCGGGCTGTAGTGCGACGAGTGCAAACACTACCAGCGCATACCCTCCAGAGAAAATGATGTGTCGTATGTTGCGTATTTCGATGTGCCGCCGGGAAAAGTATTTAGCCAGCACTATAATAAGTGCAATTTTGACAAACTCGATGGGCTGAAAGGCAAACGGCCCGATATCGAACCAGCTTTTGGCACCCTGAGTTGCATTCCCAACGACCACAAGAAGCACCAGCGGCACGAGTAGTACGGCGTATATTCCTCCCGCAACTCCGCTACGCCGCAAGAAACGCCAGTCTATGAAGGCGGTAATAAAAAAAACTGTCACCCCAAGCCCTACCCATGCCATTTGTTTAGCCACTAGTGGATCGACTCCTTGAAAAGAGTTCATGGTTAGGAGTCCCAGCCCGCACAGCGCAATGGCAGCGGAAAACGAGACCCAGTCGACGGCACTTTTTTTAAGCCCTACAAAAGGAATAGAGGCCATTTAAAAAGAAGGGAGTATGGTTATCTCCGCCCGCACAATGTCTGAAATGCCGCCCGACCACGTGAGCACTATTGGTTGTGATGATTTGCGTGGTATACGGTTAATGGTGCTTTTCGACGCAGCGCGGGCAGTGCCATATTGGTCAAAAAGGACTCCGACCACCGTTACCCGAGGAGAGTCCTTGAGTGTATCGTTCACTAGTGTGGCCGAGAGGCGCGAGCCGTCTCTACTTAGCAGTTGGTCGGCCACATGTACCGGCACCACCGCGTCTGCCAACACCCTGCTCCATGAAGCGACGGTAGAGAAAGAAAATTGAGTACGAGCAACCACACGATTGCCGACATCGATGTTTGGCTCGACCACCGCGATGGTGCGCACCGGCGGCAGGTCTATGACACCGGTTTTTTCCACAATCAAAAGATTTTTGTCGTCAAAAAGTTGGAATGAGTAGGAGACCGCGCGTGCACCCGCGCCCGGATTTTGATTTTGCACGTATGCGGCCGCCGTGTAGGCGCGTTGGCCCACCTTAAACGCGCGCGACCACAACACCACCGGCGCGTGCACAGTGTCTTGGCACAAAAGCGCACACGGCCCCCCGCAGTCAGCCCCCGTCTCTCCGCCATTTTGTCTTTTATCAAAACACGTAGCTTCGGTCGAAAAGAGCGCTTGCCAGGCGATTATGCTTAGAAATACCGCGGCCACAGCCGCCACGGCGTAGTACAAAATCTGCCGGCGCACACTCCATTTCAGTGCCATACCCTATATAGTAGCAAAGCAAAAGGGTTTTTGCGCAGCTTTTTAGACCCTCTGTTCTGGCGGCTAGCTACTCTCGCCTCCTGTGACAGAGACTACCATCGCCACTAGTGAGCTTAACTTCTGAGTTCGGGAAGAGATCAGGTGTGACCTCACCGTTGAGCCACCAAAACAGAATGCCTAAATGCAGGTATAAATTTCCAATCCCTCGACTAAGCCTCGGGATTTCGCCGCGATAAAATCGCGACTCAACAACAAATTATTGCGATGCTCAAACCTCCAGTTCAACACGGGAAGGAACTTGATCGATTAGTACTCCTCGGCTTAATGCCTTACGGCACGTACACCTAGAGCCTATCAACGTGGTCATCTCCCACGGATCGTAATGATTACTCATCTTAGAGTCGGCTTCGCGCTTAGATGCTTTCAGCGCTTATCCAATCCCGACATAGCTACCCAGCAATCCACCTGGCGGCAGAGCTGGTAGACCAGCGGTCAGTTCACTCCGGTCCTCTCGTACTAGGAGCAAATCTCTTCAATAATCGACGCCTGCAGTAGATAGGAGACCAACCTGTCTCACGCATGTTCTCACGAATTACTCCGTGCATTGGACTGTAACTTCATCCTCTCACATTGAGAGAACTGCTAACGTTCAGTCTCTACGGGTATTTATGAACTTCATTGAGGGGGGAACCGAGGTTCCCCTTGCTTTTACTGGGGGTGCCAGTCAAGCTTTCTCACTTCTTCAAGTGAGTGAAAGGAGCAGTTCGATCTGGTGGTACACTCTTGTACCCTCTTCCAGGCTTCCTGCGCCTGTCGTGTCGCATCATTGTCGTCCTGCGCCGAAATTGGATATTCTCCACTTTCGGATTCTCGCGGACCATATGGATCTGGTTGACACAAGGCCGAGAAACGCATCGTATAGCTTTTCATTCCATATCCTCCTCTATCTTTACTTCCTCAATGAAATTCACAAACTTCCCTCGGTATTACCCCATAGGGGCTTCACCGATATAAGTTAGCTTCTTCCCGATATAACATCGGGACCGCCGTGATTGGTTGTTTCTTATCTATTCTATATATGTCTTTCGACATAGTTCTTAGACGAAAACTTTTAAACAGAATCCTCGTGGGGTTCAGATCGTTCAAATTCCCAACTTTCATCAAGGCAAGGCCTTGATATTTTGAGATGCTGAACGGTCTGAACCCAGCTCGCGTATCATTTTAATTGGCGAACAGCCAAACCCTTGGGAGCTTCTCCACCCCCGGGATATGATGAGCCGACATCGAGGTGCCGAACTCCGCCGTCGCTATGGACGCTTAGGCGGAACTAGCCTGTTATCCCCAGAGTAGCTTTTATCAGATAATCTTCCACCGCGTCTAATACGGATGGTCGGTTCACTATGGCCTGCTTTCGCACCTGCTTGGCATTCACGCCTCGCAGTCAAGCACCCTTTTGCCATTACGCTATCGGCACGGTTTCCATTCGCGCCTAGGGTACCGTAATGCACTCCTCCGTTACTTTTTAGGAGGATAGCGCCCCACTAAAACTACCCACCAGATACTGTTTCGATGCCGTTTTGCGGCACCGGTTAGCGTATACAATCGAACAGAGTGGTATTTCACTGACGAGTAGATCCCATCCAAAAACGGGACCGTCAAACCTCTCCCACCTATGCTACGCAGCACAACCGTATACGCAATATCAAGCTGTAGTAAAGCTTCTGGGGTCTTTTCGTCTAACTGCAGGTAACCGGCATCTTCACCGGTACTGTATTTTCACCGAGCTGTGCTCCGAGACAGTTCCCCAGTCGTTACACTATTCGTGCGCGTCTGAACTTACCAGACAAGGAATTTCGCTACCTTAGGACGATTATAGTTATCGCCGACATTCACCAGGGCTTACACAAATCACCAGTACATATTGCTACATACCAACGTTCGTGGTTGACCTTCTGGCATTGGTCAAGTGTCACCCCCTATACATCCTCTTACGAGTTCGCAGGGAGCTGTGTTTTTGGTAAACAGTCGCCAGGGAGACTTTCGCTGCGGCCTCTATTGCTAGAGGCAGGCCTTATTCCGAAGGTACGGCCGATTTTTTGCCGAGTTCCTTGGAGCACACTCACTCGTTCGCCTTGGTCTACTCGACCTGATCACCTGTGTCGGTTTGCGGTACGGTCGTACATAGGATGAAGCTTAGAAGTTTTTCTTGGCGAGCTCTTCGCAGCGGTCCTCTCTCTCCGAGGAGAGAGCATACCCCCGCGCCCAACGATAGTGCTATTAAAAGCAGTACACCGGATTTTCCTGGTGTACCCATCTCAAAGCGCAGACGTCAATCCAATAAGACGCCACTCCTTGTGTCTCGCGTAACTCCATCGCACCTATGCCGGTTGGGGAATATTAACCCCATGTCCATCACCTGCGGCTTTCGCCATCGGCTTAGGCCCGACTAACCCTTGGCTGATCACCATCGCCAAGGAAACCTTGATCTTTCGGCGTGCGGGGCTCTCACCCGCATTGCGGTTACTTGTGCCTGCATTCTCTCTTCCATACGCTCCACTGTGGCTCGCGCCTTCAGCTTCATTGCAAATGGAATGCTCTCTTACCACTCGCGTTCATGGCAAGCCATGAGCGCGAATCCTCAGTTTCGGTACTACGTTTTAGCCCCGATTATCTTCGGCGCAAAATCTCTCGATGAGTGAGCTGTTACGCTTTCTTTTAATGATGGCTGCTTCTAAGCCAACATCCTCATTGTCTAAGAAATTTCACCTCCTTGTGATGCACTTAACGTAGATTTTGGGACCTTAACTGGAGATCTAGGACTCTTCTCCTTTCGTACGGTGGAGCTTAGCCCCCACGTACTAACTGCCGTATAACGCAAATGGTATTCGGAGTTTGATAGGGTTAGTGAGCTTGCGCCCTGTCTAACCCTTCCAGTGCTCTACCCCCACTTGCCAATAAATACGACGCCAACCCAAAAGTTGTTTCAGAGAGAACCAGCTATTACAAGGTTCGATTAGCTTTTCACTCCAACCCACAAGTCATCCGAGAGTTTTGAACGGCTCAACGGTTCGGGCCTCCATGTGCCTTTCGGCACATTTCACCCTGCTCATGGGTAGCTCACCTTGCTTCGGGTCTTATGCATGCTACTTCCCCCCGCCAAAGGCGGGGAATTCGCGCTATTCACACTCGGTTTCCCTGCGGCTTCGAGGTTTTACCCCTTAGCCATACGCAGCATACATAAACTCGCAGGCTCATTCTTCAATAGGCACGCGGTCGCGGTTCGAATAAACTCACCGCTCCCACTCTTTGTAGACATATGGTTTCAGATCTATTTCACTCCCCTCCCGGGGTGCTTTTCACCATTCCCTCACGGTACTAGTTCACTATCGGTCTTTGAAAGTATGTAGCCTTACCGGTTAGTTCCGGCACATTCACTCGAACCTGTCGTGTTTCGAGCTACTCAAGGACAATTAAGAAGTTGTTTCGGTTTCGCCTACGGGGCTTTCACCCTCTGGGGCCGCGCTTCCCAGCGCGCTCGGCTACCTAACAATTTGTAACTTCTTGCCACTAAAGGCCTAATCGCCTTATAACCCCGCGAATTTCTCGTACCACTTCAATCGCTTGGAGTGGTCTGAGAAACTCAACGGTTTGGGCTTATTCGTTTTCGCTCGCCGCTACTCACGAAATACCTGTTGGTATCTTTTCCTCTCGGTACTGAGATGTTTCACTTCCCGAGGTTTACCTCTCACATTGCTGTGAGATAACAGAAATTTCTTTCTATTGAGTTTCCTCATTGGGAGATCTCCGGATCAAAGGTTGCTTGGCACCTCCCCGAAGCATATCGCCGCCACGCCGCGTCCTTCATCGCCTTTCAAAGCCAAGGCATCCACCATACGCCCTTGTTGTTCCTTCTCCCAGCCCGACCAGAATGATTCTGGCGAGTTTGTGAAAGAAAAGGAAGTTTGAGAACCGCAATAATTTGTTGTTATTACTTTATTTTTACCTGCCCACCTACACACCCACAAAAGACCCACATTGGAAGTGGTTGTGTGATGGAATTATATTGTCAAAGTGCTTCGCACCTACGACAGAGTAAGAAACAAAAAACCCGCTCTTCGCGGGACAATTGGCAACAAGGAAGTCGCCTGCTATCGCCGCAATTTCGCTTGGTTAGTGGTTACCATATCTGTACTAGCCAGTGTATAGGAAGTGTCTGCGAGTGTCAAATAGCAAAAAACCGCCTATAAAGGGCGGTTTTTTGCTATAGGTGAGTAAGAGAATTATCCGCGGCGATGGTTCATCTGCTCGCGAGTCTTTTCTATCATACGGCTTGCGGCCTCCTGGCCTCCCAAGCCAAATGACAAACCAAATGCAAGCGAGAGCGCTACCACCAGCCCGGTGAAGAGCGTTTGCAAGTATACCGCGGCAATGCCCACCTGTGAGAGTGCGACGATAATCGCAAAACCCCATATAGCCCAGCGTGCCGCCTGTCCGGCCAAGCCGGCCGAGTGGATGCCCGCCGCGCGTGCGGCACCAACCACTAGCCCTTGCACTACCTCGGCGATAACCGCCGCGACCAACAATATAAGGACCGCGACTATAACCGCCGGGAGGAACGATACTACGATTTGGTTAAGGAAGAGAGTAACCGCAGTAAGGCCCATCACTTGGAGCGAGGCCATCAGGAACACGATGATGATAAACCATTTTACCAACTCGCCAAGGAAGACGCCCGAGTCGAGGTTGTACCCCGCGCGCTGCACCACCTCCTCGATCCCGGTAGACTTCAGTGCCTGGTCTACTTTTATCGCCCGGATTGCTTGTGCAATGATGCGCCCCAAAAGCGCACCGATGAACCAGCCGATGACAAAAATAATAATTGCAAACAGAAAGTTCGGGATGAAATTAACGGTGCTTTGCAGAAGGTTTGTAAACGACTGCTGGAGCACCTCAACCCATGTCTGTACGATCATATTACTAAAAGGCTACAAGGAGCCGTTAAACGTATAATTCGACCCCTTAATTGTAACAACGTACAGGAGGCATAAACAGGCTCCTGTGGATAGCGAAATAGCTTATAGGGATTAGGTTTTGGGTTGTAGCAACCTACTCGCTCCTTATTTTCTATCACCTACAACCTTATTTCAGTCCTATGTCGAGCTTGTCGAAGATGATGCGATGGGAATAGTCAAACACGTCGCGCACCAGATGGTCGTTCATGTTAAGACGGTATAGGAATTCCTCGGTTGATAGGTATGCGTACCGTAGCTCTTTTCCCATCTGCGACTCAAGCACGCGCACATTATTTTTAAGCTTGCGGTCCTGTATGCGCTCACCCACCACAAAGAGGTCGAGTATGCTGTTCCACTCGCCTAAAAAAATGCCGGCAATGACTATAAGTTTTATTGCCCCTGCCTGCCGGACGCGGCTGTACACCTCTTCGCTCTGCGCGGGGGCGTTGAGAAACAAATTTTGGAGCGCGGTAAGGTAGGGAAAGCCGCCATTGAGTGTGTAGTGTTTGCCCCTGCCGCGCGCCGCGCGCGTGGTAAGTTTGATGCGAGTAAACGCAGTGAGTTCGCGGCGCGCCTCGGCGGAGGAAATTCGCGCGCGGGCCGCGACCTCGTCGAGAGTAAAAGTGTCGGACGGGTTTAACAGGAAAAGGCGCAGGAGCTTTACCCGTGCAGCGCTTCCGAATAGTTTTCCGAGTGTGTCAGACATACCGCAAATACAGACAACGGTCACTGGCCATTCTATGCGAACTTCTCCCATAACGCAAAACCTCCGGCCCGGGCCGGAGGTTTTGCTAAAAACGTTGTCTCTTATGTAAGCTCTTATCCCTCGGATGCCTCGGGATCTCGCTAAAGTAGCAGAGCTACTTTAGCTCGACCTTGCCTCCAGCCGCTTCAATCGCCTTCTTGATAGCCTCGGCCTCCTCCTTCTTCATCCCCTCTTTGAGAACCGTCGGGGTGGCATCAACGAGGTCTTTGGCCTCTTTTAGCCCCAAACCAAGCGCGTCTTTGACCGCCTTGATAACCTGCACCTTAGCTGCGCCGGCGTCGGTTAGATGTACGTTGAACGAGGTCTTCTCCTCGCCCGCCGCCGCACCGCCCGCCGCCGGAGCCGCCGCGACTGCTGCGGCCGAGACGCCCCAATGCGCCTCAAGCGCCTTGACCATCTCGTGGAGCTCCAGGACCGACATTTTTTCGACTTGGTCTACAATACCTTTAAATTTCTCATCCATATAATTAGTTAACTTACTGCAAAACGTTTCTATTTATTTTGTTCAGCTCTCGCATTAAGTACCATGGCGAATCGCTGCAAGGGGCTGTTAATGAGCTGTACAAACTGCGCTCGCAAACTATCTAATCCCGGGATAGCGGCGATGGAAGTTATCTCCTCTTTGCCGACGAACTTTCCGCCAAAGACGCCGCCTGCAAACGCCAGGTGCTCGCCAAACTTTTTGACAAACACGGCAAGCTCGCGCGCGGGAGCAAGTTCGTCGCTTTTTGTATTGTCCGCCGATAAATCGGTGGGTGCCCAGGCAAGCGCTATCTCGCCCTCCAACTTAGGCGCGGTACCCTGGAATTTTGCTTCCTCAAGGCCGCGGCGTATAAGAGACTTCTTTGCCACGGTGTATCCGATGTCCTCTGCGCGCAGTGCTTTGCGCATTTCGGTTGCCTCGGCAACCGTGAGCCCCTTAAAGTTTGCAAAAACGAGCGTTTTTGCCTTCTTGGCAATTTCGCTTACTTTTGCGACTACCTCTTCTTTCTTCTGTCTGGTGATAGCCATTTTTGAAATAAAAATAGCCTGCTAAACAGGCCTCGGAGTCGACCGACTCGGCAGGAGTTCTTTTGTATTAACTCCCTCGATTACTCTCGGGATTCCTGCTGTCTTCGTGGCACTGTGGGACTAATTTATCGCGGATGCGCCACCGAGTCAAGGTTGCGGTCTGGCGCACTTATGTACGATGCGGTCACCATCACACCAAAAGCAACGCCGATAATTACCACAAAACCGAAGAAGAAATGGAAGAAGGTCTTATTAAACATCTCTTCTATTATACTCTATTCCCAAGGACTCCCCTTGGAAGCCCTTGAACTCCTTAAGCATCTCCTCGACACTTTCGAGTGCGGAGACATCGGTGGGCAATGCGTCTTTGGTAAGGATAACTTCTTCCTTCCGCCCGGCGTGGAAGTAGTCCTCGTAGCTCGAATAGCTAAAGCGTTTTATGAAAGCAACTGCGCCCGCAACATCAGTCAAACCATTTTCTTTCCAGCTAGACTCAAATAAATCAAGAGGGTTAAGGTGTACATACGAAAATAGCCACCTAAAATAGTCGTCGCTGTCTACGCGCCTTGCCCGAAACGGCTTACAAAACAACCCCCCGCTTCTTTTGTACTTTTGGTTAAAGTACATCGAGTGGGCGGTCAAAAGCCGGCCCAAAAATCTGCTAGCTCCTCCTTTTTGATCCTCCCGAACAATAAGGTGAAAATGATTTGGCATGAGCGAGTACGCTAAAATACTCAAAATACGCTGTCCCACTTCACTTTCCAAGGGCGACCCTTGTATATCCTTATATACTAATGGTTTTTTGCCGTTACAAAGATGTAACAGACTTTGGAAGCGTTTCCAGTCAGTATCTTCTTGAAAGATTGAGCGCTTTTCGACCCCACGATTGTAGATGTGATAAAAATCGCCGGGGATAAATGCAAATTTCCTTTGCATTTATGCATTATATCAAACAAACAAAAGCTTTCCAAGGGTCGCCCTTGGAAAGGGGTTTTACAGGGAGGAGGATTGAGAGGAATAGTAGTTTGCTTTGGCCTCATCGTGGAGAAAGTTTTGGTACAAGTCGGCAAGATTGCTGTAGGCAACGGGAGAGGCGGGCCACTGTTTGGTGACATAGAGCCAAATGGTTTCGGCGCCACGGTAGTCGCCGCCTATTTTGTGGAGAATGGCCACGTTCATCCATGCGTCGAAGTTCAGGTTGTTTTTGTCGAGCAGTGCCACATCTGCCGCAAGTTTTGTCTCAATTACCTCGCGCACGTCTTTTGCGACCGATTCAGCATATATGACAGGCGCGCGGTAGTCTGGGGGCGGTATGCTTGGGCTTGGAGAAACGGGGATCTCCGTAATGGTGTAGTCGCCGCCGGTGGTAGACGCTGTGACTCCGTTTTGAGTAGCCGCGGTATCATCCAACGACACCGAGCCGGCAGTCTCTGGGTTTGCCTGCCTATAGTAGATATAACCGCCTAACAACAGCGCCAGGACAAGGAGCGTTACAAGTAAGTTGCGCTGTGCGGGAGATAGTTGCATAGGAATTAGCATAGCACAAAAATACAAAAACCCCACTCGTAATGAGTGGGGTTTTTGCTTGCCCGTCCGTAGCCTTGTGGCAAAGGAGGGCTTGCAACTGTTGTCGCCAGCTGCACTAACTCAAGATGTGAGTTAGATGAGCGAGATTAGAATCCGCTCGAAGGAAGACCCGAGACGTAGTACCCATCGAACCAGTCAAGAGCCTGAATGCCTGGCGTCGTAGACGCGTTGTCAGACCATACGAAGTTCTTGGTGGTTGAGGTAGCGTACCCGAGGGATGCACTCTGTGTTGCGCCGACAGTCGCAGCTTTGTTGGCGTTTGTCCCGGCAACCTGGGTTGAGGTTGCGGCATCGCCCATAATCGTTGCGTTGACACTCCAGACAGTTGCCGCAGAAGCCGGCGCCACGTCACCCTCGACCACAAAGTAGGTCGTACCGGTGAACGAGTAAGGCGTCGTCTGAATGAAGCTTACGGTCGGAGCGGCGATGTCGAGCAAACCGCCTAGCGCTGCGGTACCGCCGAACTGACCGCCGGTGGTGCCCGAGACGTTTGCCGGGCCAGAACCGTAGTCGCTGGTGTACGCGTAGAGCTTGAGGTTGGTCACGCTTGCAGATGAGGTCGCGAGCTTAACCGACACTTCGTAGAGACTTATCGGACCAGCACTGTTTGCCGTGACGGTGAATTTCTTCAGCGTCTGGGCAGTGCCGTTACACGACGTGGTGTTGGTGCATTGGGTTCCAGCGTTGGAGACTACCGGGTAGCTCTTGTACATCTGGATGCCCGCTACGCCCGCCGTCGCGCCCGACTGGATAGTCGTACCCGAAGACTGGCCGGTGCCCTCTGCGTTGAGCGGGTCAACCTTGACGACATCGCCCACGCCGCCGTCCTCACTAACGCCAATGTTGGCGAGGTCAGCTTTGACCGTGAGGAGCTTGTCGGAGTCCTTCGGCAGTGTAATTGAGAGTGCCGAGGAAGTAGCCGATGTGTTGGTACCGGTGAAAGAAACCGTACCCACCAGTGTCGAGCCGTCGTAGAGGTAGACCTGGGTTAGGTCGGAGACACCGCCGTTAGTAGAGCCTCCACCCGTCAGGGCTTTTGAGAGCGTGTTACCGCTGTTGGTGAGAGTAAGCCCCAGCTTGGTGAGCGTTATCGGCTCATTGGTAGCGCGGAGCTTTATAACGCCTACCGTAACGCCAGTCGAACCCGCCGTCACCAGTTTGTAGGAGGGGGACGAAGAGTCAACCGTAACAGTGACAGAACCTGCACCCATAGTCATGGTGCCGCCCGTTGCGTTGCCGAAGGTCTCTGTGATAGAGCCGCCGGAGGTAACACCGGTTGCCGACCAGTTGGCCGCGCTGGTGCTAATGCTTGCAACAAGCGAGTCTGTAACAGCAGTTACTGCAGATGAGATGTTGCATTTAAGACCGAGTGTCTTGATCGTACCCTTCGCTATAGTCATCGAGTTGTCGAAGGTGTAGGTCGTTGCCGAGCCGCTCGCCGCAAGCGTTGATGGCACATTGGAGCCCGTGTTGAGCGGTGTGGTGCCGTCAAAGACCTGGCACGTGTTGAGCTCGCCGATGACCATCGTGGTCAAGGTAAGGATGATGGGCACCGAAGAGATGCGTACATCCTCGCCCGACTGCGAGGCATCAAGCTGGAGGTTTGCCAAGAGGATACCCTGGCCACCTCCCACGACGGTTTGCGAAGATGGAGAGGTCGAGAGCGAGACAACGAGTGCCGCCGCCTTGATTGTCATCGTGTTCATCGCGAAGACGCCTGTCGAGATGGTGATGGTGTTGCCCGTAACCTGGCCGGTTACGCCACTCCACGAAGACGGGGTGGTAGAAACAATAACCGTTGAGTTATTGCTTGCGCCGGAAGGAATTTTACCCTTGACGGTGTAGATGTGGCGTCCGGTCGGGAAGGTAATAGTGTCGGTGAAGGTAACGGTACAGGTGGTGGTGCAGGTTGACGCTTCGTCAACCGGGCCAGCGACTACGACGCCGTTTTCATCAACAATCGAGATCGAGGTGAGAACCCCACTCATGTCGGAGGAAGTTGCTATCGTAATCGGAAGGGAAGTGACGGAAACCGCCTCACCCTTGAAGTCCGTTACGAAGCCGCCCAAGACCTGGTTCGGAACATTCGCCGCAATGTTTTGCGCGGCGACCTCCGTTGCCTTGCCTATGGTCGTTACCGTACCTGCGTTGATGGTTGTTGCATAGCCGTCAAACCATGGCTGGTAGGTGCCGGAAGGCGCGATACCGTAGCCGTAGGTCTGGCCAACAAAGTAGACGTCTGTCACTTTGTCGATGTCGAAGTCAACCGTGCGCGAAGCAGAGTTGCTGCCGACGAGGTCTGCCATGTTGTAGAGGTCAATCGAGTTGCCCTTGGCGATAAAGAGACCGCCTGGGAATACCGTGGTGTAGTACTTGCCGTCGGAAGAAACGGTCGTCGGATACGACGTGCCGTCTACAACGGAGACTACATTTGCAAGGTCAACCGAGCTTGCGGTGCCCACCTGGCGCCAGCGAACGCTGTAGAGCCGGAGGTCTTCTGCGGAGCCGGCGGTGAAGCGCAGGCCCGAAACGCGCACGCCTGTGTCGCCAATGTTCTTCGATTGGGTTGAACCCGGGTCAAAAGAAGACGTGGTGGTCGAGACAGAGCCAAGCGTCAGGGTCGTGTTGATAGTGTGGCTTGCACCAACTATCGGGAGCGAACCTGCAACCGGCGCGCTGGAGTTTATCGCCACAATCTTGAGCGAAACGACTTGACCGTTGTTGCCTGTTGCGGTCGAAGAGATGTTGCCTGCAACCGTGAGTGACTTTGTTTCGCCCGGGTTAAGGGTGAAGCCGTCTAAGCTGGCCTGGTGGTTGCTGTTCAGTGTCTTTGCAGTACCGAGCTGAAGAGCACCGCTGTCAACCAAGACGACGCCGCTGAAGTTGCTGTCAACGCCGAGCCCTGTGCGCTCGATAGTGACACTGTTGACGGTAACCGCGGCCGCCGTGTTGTTCGTCACCATAAAGTTGGTGAACGGAAGGCGGTTGGAACCCAAGGGTGCCAGCGCGTTGCTCGGCTGTGCCGTTGCGGAAACCGTAATGCCGGGGCCCGTCGGAGTGACCGGGCCGGGGCCTGGGGTAACTACCGTGCCGCACACCGCAGAAATCTGCGCGCGGGTCTTAGAACCAACATAGCCAGCGATAGGCGTAATGTTGTACTTAGTTTGGAACTTCATGACCGCCGCCTTGGTGGCAGGGCCGAAGAATTGCGTCTCACTGCCGGGAGAGCCTGCGCCGGAGACTGCAACCATGGTGTCAGCGGATCCGTTAAGGAACTGCTGAAGGGCCAAGACATCAGCGCCAGTCGCGTTCTGCTCTAGGTCGCGAGAAAGCGCGGGGCATGCGCCGCCGGTACCTGTGCCGGTACCAGTACCGGAAGTCGGCTGGCCGAGGAGCGATGCTTGCACATTCGCGATAGTGGTTGCATCAGCACCGAAGGACTGAAGCAGAGAAACTATCGAGCTGATTTGTGCCGATGTCAGCGCCGCCTGTGCCGGGGCTACTGCAAACGCACCAAAAGCAAGTGCGGCTGCAACAGCAACACCAGCCGCCAGACCGACGATTCGTGTAGAACTGTGAGTAATAGTCATAACCTTGATAATTGTCGAACGAATAAATTTACTAATAACGAATTGATAATCGAACCTATCTACCTGCCCTGCTCTCCGTTGCACGGCCCTATCAAAGGGCTGGCAAAGTAGATTCGGAGCGTTGGTAGCAAAAGAGGGATGGGGGAAGTCAGCCGTGCGCAACCGTAGAGGGACAAGGAATTTCTGTAAGTAACGTATCTACTACTGTAGACGTTCTAAGCAATGCCTGCTTACAGCGCCTTCAATAGTTTTTGCTTATTAAATTGTCAACGAACCACGAGCTACATGGGCTACCAGAAATTGCCCCGCGGTCTTGTGCAGCCGCTAGCAACAATTATATGGTACATACCGATAACGCGGTAAAAACGCCTGTGGATAAGCGGGAAAGCCAAAAAAGGAAATAAACCCTATTTGGGGCCTTTATCCTGCCTGTTCACAGCAGGGTCAAGGTATACCATATTAGACGTGGAGTCAACGTATATAGTAAGGTACCTGAAATAGTAAAAAACACATAAAAACAGCTTGTCAACTACGCTGGAGTATAGGTGCTCCAACGCCTCTCTCCCACCTTGCGCACAAAACCCTGCGCAATAAGGTGAGTGAGTTCCCGCTGTATGGTCTTTTCGCTACAGTCGCGTACCTCGGACACTATGTCACGTACAGAAACACTCTTTTTCTCTCTAACGAGCTGTAAAATCTTTTCCATCCTCGAGTTTTGTCCTTTAGATTGTCCGTTTTTGTCTCTTATGTCTTTTACAATAATATGTCCTTTACTGTCCTTTATCTGGCGGGTAGGTTGAGAAAGGCCGAGATTTTGCATACGAGTGACGAGTTCTTCCGGCTCGGAAGAGTGTATTTCTGGCACTAAAAAGTCGTCTACAGATAGAAATGGCGACGGTTGGGTACTTGCGGCTATCTTGCGTATTATTTGTTCGTACTCACCGACCAAAACCTTTGCATTGTCGTCATGTATGTGTCCCTGTGTTGCTTGGATGCGCAGTAGAGAAATAGCACAGAACAGGTCTGCAAGAAGCATTCCGGGAGTTGCCTCCCCGGCGGCACAATACGCGATGGTTTGCGGAATTTGTGTCGCCGATTGTGCCAACTGGTCAAGGTCATGGGTGGGGGATTGCGATGCTATAAGGCAGATGGCATGGGCGATTTTTTCAGACTTAAGATAACAAAAATACCAATCGTAGCGTCCTTTAAAAAGACTTGAATGTACTGCTTTTTCATGGAAATCAGGGATTTTTTCAGACATATTTGTCTTTTATTTGTCTTTAAGTGTCCTTGAAGATTTATGCGACACTTAAGGACAAAAGGTGTCTTTTAGAGTAGCGCTTGTTGTGTGCGCACGCAAGCAGTTGTCCACATGCTATTATGTGTGTGCAATGACGCGTAAAAAAAATGGTAAAAACAACCGCGAGTACCACCTACTCCACTCGCTCCCCGACCACACCAAAAAAGCAATAATAGTAGTGGTGCTGGTTATTTTAGGGATATTTCTTACCTTGGCCGCTTTTGGCGGGGCTGGCGTTGCTGGAGGCGATGCGTATCGGTTCCTTGCATCCTTGCTTGGCGTCGGCTATTTTTTGCTCCCATTACTATTCTTCCTCCTTGCGGGGGGCGCTCTGCGCGAAGAGTGGATAGGGTTTACCCCGCTCAAACTTATTGCGAGCGGCATTTTTATAGTCGCAGGGCTTGGGTTTATCAGCTCCGCAAGCGGCAGAGGAGGGCTCCTTGGCACAAGTATTGCCGGCCCGCTTGAGCGTTACTTCGACCTCTACGCAACACTGATTGCGCTCGGCGGGCTCTCTCTTATATCGCTACTGATTATACTCGAAGGCGGGCTCCCTATGGATACGCTACGCGCAGTCAAACAGGCATTCCAAAAACTACTCCCGAGGAAATTGGCAGGGGAGCCCACACTCAGCGGTTTTGCCTTGGGTGACGAACAAAAAGAGGAAGAGGGGCCCGGCGAAGAGGACGTGGGAGATGAGATGCCGGAACCGACCATGGGTACCCCGACGCATGCCGCCCTGCGCAGTACCGCTTCGGTAGGGCTCAAGACGTTGCTGGGCACTTATACGCCGCCGCCGCTTTCTTTGCTTGAGCGCGACCGCGGCCGGCCGGGCGTGGGCGACATCAAAGCGAACGCAAACATTATCAAGCGCACCTTGGCCAACTTCGGCATTGTGGTTGAGCTGGATGAAATTTCTATCGGCCCTTCGGTAACACGCTATGCTATAAAACCAGCGGAGGGTGTGCGTCTGCAAAAAATAGTTTCTCTACAAACAAATCTGGAACTGGCGCTCGCCGCGCACCCGGTGCGCATCGAGGCACCTATCCCCGGGAAATCACTCGTCGGTATCGAGGTCCCTAACTCATCAAAAGTAACCGTTGGGTTGGGAACGCTTTTGGAAACGCCGGAGTTCGCCGAGTCACAAAAACCACTGGTGGTGGCGCTTGGGCGCGACATTGCCGGAGGTTCCCACTTTGGCAACCTTGCCAAGATGCCGCACGCGCTCATTGCCGGCGCAACCGGCTCGGGCAAGTCGGTTACCATACACGCGTTCATCACCAGCTTGCTGTACCGTTGCGGGCCGCAACAGCTACGCTTTATCATGATAGACCCTAAGCGAGTGGAGTTGACGACCTACAACCGTATACCACACCTCTTGACCCCCGTTATCACGGACGCAAAGCGCACCATTGCGGCACTGCGCTGGGCGGGCAAAGAGATGGAGCGCCGCTACAATATCCTTGAAGAGGCGCGTGTGCGCGACATTGCTTCCTACCATGAGAACATTCTTGCACCGTCGCTTGCGCGGTTAAAAAAGCGCGGCGGGCCGGAAGAGGGAGAGGGCGCCCCCGAGACCATGCCCTACATTGTAATTATCATAGACGAGCTGGCCGACATCATGCACGCATACCCCAGGGAGCTTGAGGCTGCGGTGGTGCGTTTGGCACAGATGAGCCGCGCGGTGGGCATACACCTTATACTTTCTACCCAGCGACCGAGCGTCAATGTTATAACCGGGCTTATTAAAGCCAACATCCCTGCGCGCATCGCTCTGCAAGTGGCAAGCCAGATAGACTCGCGCACCATACTCGACGGCGGCGGCGCAGAAAAACTGCTGGGCGCGGGCGACATGCTCTACCTCTCCGGCGATATGGGAAAGCCAATACGGCTCCAGAGCGCTTTTATCGGCGAGGCGGAGGTAAAGAAGGTAACCGAGTACATTGCGCAACATAACGAGCCGGAGTTGCCGGTTGCTATGGATGCTCAACAAGTATACCCAACCGGGAGCGAGGGTTTGGGCGTCGGGAGCGAAGATGATGGCGACATAGATGACGACCTGTACGAAGCTTCTCGCCTTGCGGTCATAGAGGTCGGCAAGGCCTCGACCTCCTACCTACAACGCAAATTACGAGTCGGGTACTCTCGCGCGGCGCGTATTATGGACCTGCTTGAAGAGCGCGGAGTTATAGGCGCTCAAGACGGGTCTAAACCTCGCGAGGTTCTCGAAAAAACAGGAAAAACTGCGGCAGAAGAGATGTCTGACCGAGCGGAGTTATGAGTGCGATTTTCCTGCCGCGCGGATTTTTGCTCCTACTGGCGGCTCTGCTTATCATGGGCGCCGTTGGATACGGGCTGTTTGAAGCGAGGCGGATTCTTGCCGGACCGCACATCACTATACATGAGCCCCAAGATGGGAGCGCGCTATCCACCAGAGGAGCGGTTGTCCTTTCTGGCACGGCGCGCAACATCTCTTTCCTGACGATAAACGACAAACCGGCGCTCACCGACGAGCGAGGGCATTTTGCACAAATACTTACACCGACCGCCGGATATGCTATATTCACCGTCGCGGCGACCGACCGTTTTGGGCGCCGGATGTCCCGTTCGGTCCGCTTTACTGTTTTAAATTATTGTCCTATATATGGGTAACACTGCTTCCGCCCAAGGCGGTTCGGCCTCGGGCCGAAAGGAAAAGAAAGTCGCGAGCGCGGCATCCCAGGGTGGCGCCGCTATAGACGCCGCCATCCGCGAGATAAAGACCAAGTTTGGCGACGAAGCGATAATGAAGTTGGGCGATACCGCCAGAGTTGACGTTGACGCGATACCCTCCGGCTCTATCGGGCTCGACTGGGCGCTGGGCATCGGGGGCTACCCGCGCGGCCGCATTTTAGAAATTTTTGGCCCGGAGTCGTCCGGCAAAACAACGCTATCGCTCCACGCCATTGCCGAGGCGCAAAAGCGCGGCGGAGTGTGCGCGTTTATCGACGCCGAGCACGCGCTTGACCCGGAGTACGCAAAAAAAATAGGGGTCAAAATTGCGGACCTGCTGGTGTCACAACCGGACACCGGCGAGCAGGCGCTCGAGATAGTGGAGTCTTTGGTACGCTCCGGCAAGATAGATATTATCGTTATAGACTCGGTAGCCGCACTGACGCCAAAAGACGAAATAGAGGGGGACATGGGGCAGAGTCATATGGGGAAGCAGGCGCGCTTGATGTCCCAGGCGCTCCGCAAACTGACCGGCATCGTATCCAAGTCCAAAACAGTGGTCATTTTTATCAACCAGATCCGCATGCAAATCGGCGTTATGTTTGGCAACCCGGAAACCACCACGGGAGGGAAGGCGTTGAAGTTTTATACTTCCGCGCGGCTCGACATCCGACGTATTGCACAAATTAAAAAAGGAGAAGAGGTGGTGGGCGGACGCCATCGCGTTAAGGTGGTAAAGAACAAAGTCGCCGCACCATTCCGCGCGGTAGAGTTTGACCTGCTTTACAACGAAGGAATATCTCGGGAGGGCGAGCTTATAGCGCTCGGAGAACGCCTAGGAGTTATCCACAAGTCAGGTTCTTCGTACTCGTACGGTGAAGAAAAGCTTGGCCGTGGCTACGATGCAACCCGCACTACCCTTCGTGAAAATAAGAAGGTTGCAAACGACATACTAAAGGAGATACGTAAGTGTTTGAGCGAAGGCGGCTCAAGCGACAAGCGCCCGGGTAAAGAGGAACCGGCGGATGTCGAAAAGGAGTGAGGCGAGCGCCGCTCCACCAAAAACCAGCGCCACTTGCACCGCAAGTGTCGTACTGACAATAGCGCTAGCGAAAAACACGGCAACACCCCCTACCCCGCTTTGCGAGACCGCAACCAGGTTTTGCACGACATGAGGCAGTGAGGCGAGCATAGCTACGCCAACCAGTGAAAACACCAACACGTAGAACTCGAGCGCCACTCGACTCACGAGCGCTCTCGCCGTGTAGATAAGAACCACGCATGCCATAACCCGACGTTCTATATTACTCATATATTTGTATTGATAGTCTGATAAACTTTTTTAAACTCCTTTTTTGCGCGATGGACCCGTGTTTTTATCGCTCCTACCGAAACTCCCTCCTCCTGCGCCATCTCCTCTTGTAACTTCCCTTCTATAAAGAAGTGCGTGAGCGCGCGGGCAAATGGTGCCGGCATGCGAGAAAGTACCGAGGCCACCACATCCATAATTTCCTTTTTTTCAAACTGGCGAAGGTTCTTGTCTGGGATAAGCGCCCAGATTTCCTCATCAAGCATCTGCCCCACCCTGCCCTCTCGTTTGCGCTTGGCATAGTGAGTAAGCGCCGTGTTTATGAGGATACGATACCCCCAGGAAGAAAAAGAGGCCCCCTCCTGTTTTTTAAACTTCCCGGCGTTGAGATATATCTTGGTAAATACCTCTTGCACAATATCCTCCGCCGCCTCCTGCTCCCGTACTATAGAGCGCGCCTTGCGCAGAAACGGCTCCTCAAACCGACGTACCAGGACAGCAAAAAGTGACGGGTGCGATATGGATGCGGTAAGGATGTCCTCGTCAGAGCGTTCTTCCTTTTGCACCTCAATCCTTAGGTAATTACTCATGCCTCCACTTTACACTATTCCCTATACATATATTTACAACTCGAGACGGCGGCCATTGGTTTCTGGTGTATGCTGGTGCTATGAAAGTCCGTCCCTGGACTTATACGTTGCCGGTATTGAGTGTATGTTTCTTAATCCTTGGTTTTATTTCCATCGTCGGCATCATTGGCCACTGGCATTTTGGCCAAGATATTCCGTGGCTTTTTGCCGCCTATGCGGCAATGAACCTGTTACTTGGCGTCGGGTTTTGGAAACGGGAGCGGTGGGTGCTTACCGCGGTGGGGCTCAACTGGGCGGCCTACACTACGCTCTACTTCGGATTGTGGGTGTGGGGTGGCGATGTAAATCTGATGCGAGTAACTGTGAGTACCGCGGTTGCGGGTGGAATCTGGGGACTAGTATACTTACATAGGCGGTATTTGGTCGATACGCGCTTACAAATAGTAGGTGCCGCTTTCTTTATCATATGGATATTTGTGTATAGCCTTACGCTATTTACAAGTATTGTACTATAAACTATATGTTTAATAATCCGACGATGCGTTTTTTATCACAGACGGTTTTGGTGTTATTGCTGGTTTCGCTAATTTTCACCCCCACCTATGAGGTGGCGCAGGCCGGCCCAGTCGCTTTGGTGATTGCAGCGGTGGTGGTTATAGGCGCTGGCGCTGTGGCAGCAACTGATTACTTCACCTGTACTATTAATATCTTATGGGGTTGCGGCGGCGGTAAAGATGGCGGAGGCGACTCTAACACAGGAGTACCACTTGTGGAGTATAAAAAAGGCAAACCTACCCCACTTCAAACAGATAAAGTAGTTGAAGACGGCACACCCTGTTACTCCCTCGGCAATATCTGCGGCGCTCGCAATAAGGGCACGATGCAGGGCGGGGTATGCACTGCGGTGACTCCTCAAGATAGTATTTGCTGCTCAAGCGCGCCAAACGCCTGCGGTTTGGTAAACTACGCTCCCCCGGGGAGTGCAGGATCTTGTGCGGATGCGCAAATTGACTCGCCGCCCAACAGTCTGTGCGAAGCTCCGTCTATTTCCGACACTTCTGCCTCGCTCTCACCAAACCCCGGCTTTTATGCAGACCCGAGTTTGGTTAGACTAAATAGCATCACCACCTTGTATTGGGATGTGCTAAATGCCACTGCATGCTCGCTCTCCGGCGGCGGTCTTAACCTCCCCGGCCTTACTCCCCGCAACCAAGCAAACTCAAACCCCATTACACAGGCGACGGAATTTACACTCACCTGCGAAAATGGCGAGGGCGGGCCAACAGCTTCTGCCACTGCGCGAGTGACCATTATACCTGTCTACCAGGAAATTTAGAGAGGAATCTAGCACGCCACGCAAGAAGCAGAATGCCGGCGACGAAAAGCGTTACCGGTAGGTTGCCAAAACGCGCGTAGAGCGTTTGGTGTGCGGGGCGCACCAGTACACTGCCCAAGAGCACCCCGCCTTGGCCTTGGCGCATCCATGCGGCAATGGAGCCATCGGCGTTTATAATAGCCGATGGGCCGAGCAGAGCCGCTCGCACCACCGGGATATCGTTTTCAACCGCACGGTACTGCGCGGCGCGCACGCTAAACTCGCTTGCTACACCATCTGCAAACATGGCCTCCGACCCGATTGCGACAATTATAGAAGCGGAGGCCGCCTCGGCGCGCGCGCGAGATGCGCGATGGACTTCAGAACACACCAGGCCGCCAATAGACACACCGCCTACCATAACCGGAGCGCTCTTCCCGACCGAGATGTCAAAAGGCATAGAGTAAAGCCCGATGCTCCGCGCCCAGTTTGGCGTGTAATCCATAAACGGCACGAGAGATTCTTTTTGCGCTTCCCCAATGAGTCCTCGCTCTCCCCAGAACTGAAATCCGGTATATACGGACTCTCCCCTTTTTACATTGTTCCAGGTCGTCAGTGCGCTACTCTCTGGCACGCGAGAGGTAATCCAGCTAGAGAGAAGCTCATACCCTTCCGATACCGTTCCGGTGGCTATTGAGTCCGGATATATAACTAGGTCGGGAGCCGGCAAACCGACCTCTGCCAAGTAATGGTCAAATTGAGGAAACGAAATGGTTCCGTCTGTGTTTGTTGCGGCAGTGGTGCGCTCGGCCAGCGAAGCAACCTGCAGTGTCGCTATAGAAAAACTTTTTGCTTCTCCTCTGATGCGCGCTAGATACCATTGGTTCCCCGCCCACAGGAGTACGAGCGCCGCTAGCACGATACCGACGGGGCGGGCGATACGCACGGCGCTTGGTGTATTCCTCACGAGGGATATTTCTGCCAAGGCCGCGTTGGCCCATGCGATTATAAACGATACAAAAAGCGCGCCGCCGACGCTCGCGAGGCTCATAAGGGGCAGGAGCGCGGTGCCGGCGTGCGAGAGAGTCATAAGGTAGTACCCGCCCACGGGAAATTGCGCCACGTGCTCTATAGTCACATAGAGCGCCGCCGCGCAAAGCGTGTTGAGTATCATCGAACGTCCTCTGAGTACAGAGACCCCCAGCGCCCACAAACCAAACAAGGTCCCGTAGATAAGCGTGGCGGCCACCACTCCCCCGTACTGTATTGCCGCAACAAAAAACTGCGTTGCGGGAAGCCAGTGGAATTGCACCACCAGGAGAAACGACACTTCAAGCGCCACCATACCGCCCGCAATAAATCCGGAAAGAAATACAAGGCGTTTCGGAACTCCCGCCGCGGCTACAAGATACAGCGGCAGGAGCGCCACAAAAAATAAAAGAGGAAGATAAAACGGATAGAAAGTGAGCATGAGTAGAGCTCCGGAGAAAACAGCACACAGGTACCAGCGCCTCTCACAAAAATCCATATAACAATAGTATAACTCGACAGAATCCATTTTTTAGCTAGAATGCTTGCATGCTTGAATACAATGAGATTTTGCCTAAAAAAATTATATTGCTCAGCGGCGAACCGTACGAGGTCTTGGACGCGCACGTCTTTCGCAAACAGCAGCGCAAGCCGGTAAACCAGACCAAACTGCGCCATCTTATTACCGGCCGCGTTACCGAGCAGTCGTTCCACGGCTCGGAAAAAGTGGCGGAGGCGGACCTTTCAACCAAAGCGATAAAGTATATTTACAACAACCGCGGCGCGTGGTGGTTTTGCCTGCCAAACAACCCGGCAGGACGCTTTGAATTGTCGGCGGAGACGGTTGGCGCACAAGGGCAATTTTTGAAACCGAACACCGTGGTCGACGCACTGGTGTTTGATGAGAAAATAATTGCCTTGCGTGTACCTATCAAAGTAGAGCTTATCGTTAAAGAGGCGCCGCCCGCAGTGCGCGGCAACACCGCCCAGGGCGGCTCCAAGCAGATTGTCTTGGAAACGGGTGCCGCTATAAACGCCCCTTTGTTTGTAAACGAAGGCGACACAGTGCGGGTAAATACGGAGACAGGCACCTACGTGGAAAGAGTAGATAAAAAATAAACGGTGGTTAAAACAAAAAGTTCTGAAAAAAGAGAGTAGGACTTGGCCTAGCGGCCCGGAGCGCTCTCTTTTTTCAGAACTTTTTGAGAAAACTATTATCGAACAATGTAAGGCTAAACCGTTTTACGGTCGCCCGATAATCCTATCGGATTATGTAGGGCAAGAGCGCCAGGTAGCGTGCGCGTTTTATAGCTTGCGAAAGCGCGCGCTGGTTTGCCGCGGAAAGGCCGGTGCGGCGGCGCGGCATAATTTTGCCGTGCGGGTTAAGAAAGCGCTTGAGCGTCTCAATATCTTTGTAGTCTATTCCTTGGAGCTGTGTTCCGTATAACTCGCTTTGCATAAATTTTCTTTTTTATTTTCTAGATAAATTTAGAAGGGTATGTCGTCAGGGTTAATATCCTCCTGCGGGTACTCTATGGCGTCTTCTTTTGGTGCTCGTTGCGGGGTTTCGGCGTCGCTCTGTGTCGCACGCCCCGTTCCAGACGCCGAGGCCCCGCTCCCGCGCGGTCCAAATTGCACGCGCTCGGCAACCACCTCGGTGCGATACTGCTTGCCTTTCTCGGGGCTTTCCCACGTGCGGGTCTGGATGCGCCCCTCTATAAACGCCGAGCTACCCTTTTTGAGATACTGCGCGGAAGTCTCGGCTTGGCGGCCAAACACGACAATGTTGTGGAACTCGGTCGCCTCTTGTTTGGTACCGTCGGCCTTGGAAAAAACGCGGTTCGTCGCCAGCCCAAACGAGCATACACTGCCGCCCGAAGGTAGCGAGCGCAACTCCGGGTCGCGGGTGAGGTTGCCAAAAAGAAATACTTTGTTGATGTACATAGCCGTTTAAGAGACAAGCGCCTCGATGCTCTTTTCAAGCTCTTCTTCCGACACCTCACCGCCCTTTTCGGGCATTGCGGTCGGTTTTTGTATAGTCTCGCCCTCGAGCCGGTCGGAGGTAAACACTGCTCGGCGCGGCGTTGCATCTTCTCGTACTGTTTGTATCAAAAGGTAGCGCAAAATGTTTTTGTCTCCACGTAGCAAAGTTTCAAGCGCGGCAATGTGCTCGCGCTCTGTGGCAAACTTGACCCAGCCAAAATAGCTTTCTGAAAACTTTTCCCGCTTGCCGGACAGGGCGCGCTCGATGGTGTACGCAAGCATCATCTTTACCGGAAACTGCTCGGTGATTATTTCTGCATCGCCAAGGCCGAGTTCGGCGCGGATAGCTTCCACCACGCCTGCCACTCCCGCCTCTTCTACCGTAGGCACGACATGGAACCCAACCTCGTATACCGGGCGTTGGTCTTTACTCTGCTTCGCTTGGGATGATACCTCAGCTTCGGCATGCGACATTTCTGCCATGCGCGCATCGTAGCACAAGGTCCTTCGCCCCGCAAGACGTTCACACCTTAAAAACTTTTTGTGCATTAGCGAGGGTTTGCTTTTGTATTTCTTTACTCGTTAACGACTTAACAATAGCGATTTTTTGGGCGACGTGTTCAACATATACCGGCTCGTTGCGTTTGCCGCGGTATGGTACCGGCGCGGCGAAAGGCGCATCGGTTTCTACCAACATCCGCTCGAGCGGACATACGCGGATAGACTCGTCGTACACGTCGGTGTAGGTAATAGGCCCGGGGAATGAAAGGTAACAACCCAAGTTTACATACTTCTGTGCCAACTCGCCCGAACCGGTAAAAAAATGAATAATCACCGACACCTTCTTATTCTCTAATTCTGCAGAATATGAGAATAGTATTTCGAGCATATCGTCGTGAGCACTTTTTGTATTCGCGGTTCTCTGCTGAGAATCGCGGCAATGTATAATGAGCGGTTTTTTTATTTTTAAAGCGAGTGCAATTTGTTTTTCAAACCGCTCTTTTTGCCTCGCCCGTTCGGCCGCGGCCGAGGGCACCGTCCTCTCTTCCAATGTGCCGCCAGAGCGGAAGTAGTCCAGCCCGCACTCCCCAATAGCGACCACCCTTGGGTGGCGCGCGAGATCCTCATACTTTGATATATCAAAGTGTAGGGGGGTCGCCCGCCCCAAGTCCTTTGAAGGGTCATTGGGGTGTAGACCGACAGACGCCCACAAAAAATCGTGCTTTTCTGCAAGGGCTATCCCCGCCCTACTTGTTTCCAGGTCGGTTCCCACCACCACGGCACCCATGTTCCTCTCTTGCATACGCGCCAGTACTTCGGCGAGATCTTTCTCGTACTGCGGCAGCTGCAGGTGGCAATGTGCGTCAAACAATTCCATATAACATACCAACATTCTCAAGTATGTGAGGATGTTATTCTTTGCGTGGGAAGAGGGTTGTGGGTTTTTTGTCAGTGATGACAGCTTCTTTTATTTTTTTGCTTGTTTCCGGCATAAATGGCTCGAGCATTTGGCCAATGCCTAACAACTCTCGGGTAAGGTCAAAAATAAGTTTTTTGCCCGCCTCGGGGTCGGATTTTACCAGTTTAAATGGCTCGGTGGCGGTTATTTTTTGGTCAAGCAATTGCACATGGCGAAACGCTTCGTCGATGGCATGGTTTATTTCAAAGCGTTCAAACGCGTCTGTATAGTTTTTAGAGAAGTCGGCTGACTCGGGTTTGGTGCCACCTTCTAAATGGTCTTCAGCGAGCTTCATAATGCGGGCAACCAAGTTGCCCAACCCGTTGGCCAGGTTGGCATTGTATATTTCCTTAAAATGCTCGCGTGTTATATCTCCATCTTCAAACGGATTAATGTGACGAGTGAGATAATAACGCAGCGCATCAACGCCATATTCTGCAAGCAGTTCTTCCGGGTCTATAACATTGCCTAGTGTCTTAGACATTTTTTTACCGCCGGATGTTACAAAGCCGTGTACCAGCAGCATTGCGGGGAGCGGAAGTTTCGCCGAGAGAAGCATCGCCGGCCAAATGGCGGCATGGAAGCGCAAAATATCTTTACCAAGCACATGTATGCCTGGCCAGAACTTCTGGTACAGCGCGTCGTCGCGCCCATAACCCAGGGCGGTAACGTAGTTTGAAAGTGCGTCGCACCACACATACATAACTTGTGAGTCGTCCCCGGGTACTGGGATGCCCAAACCAGGCGGCCAGTCGGTCTTGCGTGGCCTGGAGAAGCTCACATCTTCAAGCCCGGAAGAAATGAAGGAGAGTATTTCATTACGACGTGTCTCCGGGATTATCTTGAGTGCGCCCGATGCTATTTTTTCTTTTAGAGTATCTGCATACCTTGAAAGTTTAAAAAAATAATTTTCTTCTTTTATCTTTTCAGGCGCTGTGGCATGGTCGGGGCATTTACCATCTACCAAGTCTTTTTCGGTTACAAAGGCCTCATGTCCAACACAATAGAGCCCTTCATATTCTTTTTTATATATATCTCCAGCATCTACCAGCTTTTTCCACAGTAACTGAGCCCCGGGCCAGTGTGCCTGCTGGTCGGTTGTGCGAATAAACTGGTCGTAGGAAATACCGAGTTCTGCATAAAGACCCTTAAAAGTTGAGACAATATCATCAAGAAATGCAATCGGGTCTTCACCGACCTTGCGCGCGGCATCTACCATTTTCTGCGTATTCTCGTCAGACCCAGTGAGAAAATATGTCTCCTGCCCCATTAACCGTCTGTAGCGGACCAGAGTGTCGCTTATGGTAGTGGTATATGCATGACCAAGATGCAGCTTGGCATTGGGGTAGAAGATCGGGGTCGTGAGGTAAAACGGTTTTTTTTCCGACATGGTAGACCTTATGCTTCCTCTTTTTCTTGTGCAAGCCCACCGGCATGGCGGGCGAGCTGTTGGGCCAGAGCCCGCGACTTTTTCTTGTCAATATCATTTACAAACTCTTGTATGGCGCCGGCAATGGGCACCGAGAGAAGGACGCCCAGAAAGCCGACGAGTTTAAATCCAACCAAAAGCGCCAATATAACTAACAGGGGCGGCACGCCAACCACCTTTTTTACCACCACGGGGTAAATGAGGTGCGCCTCGAACTGCTGTACCACAACATAAAGCCCGGCGACCAACAGCGCCATGGTGGGCCCGCCGGCCGCGAACCCAAGCGCCACCGCAGGTATTGCGGCAAGTATCTGCCCAAACACCGGGATAAGCTCAAACAGGGCCGCCAACACCGCAAGCAACAGCGCGTGCGGCACATCCAGTATAGTAAGCCCCAGGTATAGCAACACCCCCACTATAGCCGCAAGGATTATCTGCCCCTGCATCCACTTGCCTATTTTTTGTTGCGAACGCTTCCATAGCTCCAATACATACGCCTGCTCTTTTACCGGCGTTACCACGCGCAGAAAGTCATCAACTCCTGTTTCTTGCACGGAAAAGTAGAAAGAAAAAACGACCACCAGTACGAACGAAGTTACCCCGCCAAAGAACGCGGATAGGGTGGTAAAAACACCGCCGGTCGTGTCGGCCAGCGTTTTGGAAACGCTGCGCAAAAGTTCCGCCGAGGAAAGAGTGTCCCCCGCATTACTCCACGGCAAGAGTCCGTGTGTTGCGTCGGAAATGGAAATATTTAGCGCGGCGACGGTGTTTGGCAGGCTGGCAAGGAAGGTGGCGGCGTCTTCCAGAATAGGCGGGATGAAGAAAAACAGTACGCCAAAAAATATACCGGCAACCAGGGCGTACATAAAAACCACCGACAACAGTCGTGCAAAACCGTGACGAGTGAAAAAAAGGATTGCTGGCTCCATTGCCGAGGCAATGACCACCGCCGCAAGCACCACCAAGACCAGGTCCCGCAGGTAAAAGAGGAGTCCCAACAGGAGCACGAGAAGTATGGCTGCAATAATGCTCCCCGGCGATATGGAGATATTAAAATGCCGGTCGTTCATACGGCCTATCATAGCATACGGGGTGGCGCCTCTTACGCGGCGAGCAGGGCGGAGAGTTTTGCGCCAAGCTCAATGCCTGGCACGCGCTCCTGCTCTCCGGTATCGCGGTCGCGCACAGTGACCGTGTCATCTTCAAGCGTTTCAAAGTCTACCGTGATGCACCACGGCGTGCCTATCTCGTCTTGCCGGCGATAGCGCTTACCGATATTGCCGTTGTCGTCCCACATCACCTGCGGTATTTCTTTTTTGAGCGCCTGATAGACTTCGCGTGCTTTTGCCACAAGCTCCGGCTTGTTTTTGAGGAGAGGAAACACGGCGGCTTTAACGGGAGCTATGGCAGATTTCAACTTAAGGTACGTACGCTTTTCTCCCCCAAGCTCGTCTTCCGTATACGCGCTTGCGAGCACTGCAAGCACCGTGCGGCCAAGACCGAAAGTGGGCTCAATAACATGCGGAACAAATTTAGACCCGTCTTCTTCTGCATATTGCATATCTACTCCTGATTTTTCCATATGTTTAGAAAGGTCGTAGTTGGTGCGGTAGGCCAACCCATAGAGCTCTTTGCGACCGAATGGAAAATCAAATTCGAAATCGATGGTGCGCTTGGAGTAGTGTGCGCGCTCATCCTCTGGAACATTTAGCTCATGCACCGAGTCTTTTTTGATGCCTACAGATTCTATCCACCCCCACATTTCATTACGCCAATACTCAAACCATTTCTCCCACTCTGCCTCATTCACAAAATATTCAAACTCCATAAGGTCAAACTCTCGTACGCGGAAAAGGAAATCTCGCGGAGCGATTTCGTTTCGAAATGCCTTGCCACTTTGCGCGATGCCAAATGGTAGTTTGGGGTGAAAAGAGTCGATAATATTTTTAAAATTGACGAACATCCCTTGCGCTATTTCTCCACGAAGGTATCCACGCGAGGCACCGACGGTGCTCCCCAAGTCAACAGGAAAAAGCAGGTTAAACATTTTTGGCTTGCCAAGTTTGCCTTTGCACTCTGGGCAGTGCTCGCCTTCTACCTGGTCGGAGCGAAAGCGGTGTTTACACTTTGCACACTCAACCATCGGGTCGGTAAACCCCTCAAGATGCCCGCTTGCCGCCCATACCACCTCTGGCATAACAATACTGGAGTCGAGCCCATACATGTCATCACGAGAGCTGACAAATTGCCGCCACCACAGGTTTTCAATATTTTTTTTAAGCGCAACGCCAAGCGGTCCGTAGTCCCACGTGCCGGCAAGCCCGCCGTAAATTTCCGAACCCTGGTATACAAACCCCCTGCGCTTGCACAGCGAAACAATTTTTTCCATTAAGTCAGTTTCTGTCATAAAGTCCTGTTTTACTATTTCGGGGCGACGATGTCCATGCCGCTAACAAAACCACTCTCCCCCGCTACGCTGGTGGTGGGGGCTGGGGCGCTCGCCTGCACAGCCACCTGGGCAAACCGGTCTTGGCCAGAAAGGAGTGTACCTCCGGTGAGCAAAGGTGCGGTACCTACCTGGCTGGTGCTGGGTGTAAATCGTACTTGGAAGGCCGCCTGGTTTTGCGCGAGCGTGTACCCAGTCCCCGCCTTTATATCGCCAATAGTCCAGCGCACGGTGCGGCTAGCACTGTCGTAGGTAAGGTTGTTGCCCGGCTGTGCCGCCACAAACTCAATGTACGGCGGCAGTACGGTTGAAACGCTCGCATTGGCAACGGTGTTGGTTGGGTTTTTAACCGTCCACATAATAGTGTAAGTGGTTGGCGACTCCGCGCGCGGCGGCATAGGGCCGCTGTTTACAAACGGACCGGTAAAATGCCGCGCCTCTGCCAAAAGCGATAAGACCGAGGCCAGCCGTACCTCGGCCGACGCAACAGAGGACACTGTCTCCGACGCTCCACCATCCCCTACCCTGGTGCCCTTCACGGTTAAATTAAGCTCGATGGTCGGGTTAGTTATCAGCACATTATTTGCACCAGGAAGGAGCGAGCTGAAGGAAAATTGCAGCGCTCCGCCCCCACCAGGCGGCACTTGCGCCAACGTCGGCTCCTGGTCCTTTGTCCAAATGATAGAAGAGTTTGCCGACTGGTAAAATCCGTTTACCGCACTTATAGAATTTCCGTCGAGCGCCGGCCCAGCAAACGACAATGCTAGTTCTAGGTTGGCGACCGAGTCAGGTAGATTATTTTTCCAGGTCACCACTCCTTTGATCCCCGCACCCGGCACAACCGCGATTGCCTTGCCACTCTGTCCGGCAACTGAAATGGTGCCGGAAATGAATGGTAGACGCACGGTGAGTGTCTGCGGCACCTCAAGAAATGGCACCGTAACGTGCGGGTCGGTGGCATCGGTATTGGACCCGACCAGAAAGCGAAATATGCGCTCGTCGCCGTCTTGCCCGTCTATCGTTCCCACAATATGGATAGTTTTTGTGGAGCCGGGAGCCATGGTGCCAAGCATCCACAAGGTGCTGCCGCCAGCCGCCGCTTTCGGACTCGTACTTACTGGAGAAAAACCAAACGGGTACCGTGCCTCAACCGCAACCGTTGCAATGGAGGTAGGTGCATTTGCGCGCACCTCGATGTCGATAGGAAATTGTTCGCCTGCGACTGCCTCCGCTGGGACACGTACTGTGAGAGACACCGGGGAGGAACCTATAACAAAACTCTGCTCAATCTTTTTTTGGAACACCGCATTTGACCCGGCAACGCTGTACTCAAGGGTTACTAGCACTTTTTCTTGGGCACCTTCATTGCCATAGAAGAGCCCGGAGACAGTGCGTTTTATCTGCTCTCCGGACGCAATGGTGCCAATGGAGATTCTCTCGTGCGCTAAGGGCTCCGTAGGGTCGACGGGACTGCGCGTATCTCCAGGATAGTCGACAACCAGATCCACCAACTGGAGAGCTGTCTGGTTTCGGTTTTGCACCAGTATCTGGAATGACGCTTCTTTTCCGCCGTCTACAAGAGACGGCGCGACAATTTCTATGTCGATATTTTGAGGGGAGATCAGATTTCCTCCGCCAAAAAACATAAAAGCCGCCACGGCGCTTGCCCCAACAAAAAAGAGCATGGAGGATATAAGAAATGTTCGCGCTACCGATCGTGTTTTTTTTGCCATAGGTATAGGTGTTTCAATAGAGATATCTTCTGACTCGCCCCTGGCGTGGACGTCGCTCCAGGCGGTCGGGACTGACGACTCTTTTTTGGAAAGCGCGGTTCTCTCCTCCCCAACGTCTGTCTTTGCCGTGCGGTCATAGAGGCGCCCTTTGAGCCGCTCTACGGCATCTTTTTCGTCCCTTTCCATTGTGCTCTAGTATAGCAGACGGCCTAGAGCCCTGTGGCGCCGAGCGACTCGTTTATGCTGCGCACCAAGGTGGCACGGGCTTTGAGCGCGCGCGCGGCAAGTTCCCTGCCAAACTCGTCGCTTACCACAAACGGAGACAGTTCCGGAGTATTCGGCAAGTATCCCAAATGCGACAGTATCCTTAACACCAGCACGCACTCAAGCGCGTCTTCTTGCGATTGCGTTTGTGCTTGTACCAGCGCGGCAAGTCCGCGGAGCACGGTTTGGTAGAGCGCGGGCATGGGTTCTTCTCCGTTTATGAGCCGTAGCAAAAGTCGTGTTGCTCGCGCGGCGATGTGGCGGCGGGCGACGACCGGCGCAAGGTACGCACTGGACATCTGCTCCGCCCCCACCAGTTTCCACTCGTATTTGCCGCGTATGAGCGAAAATGTTCCACGAGATAGCGGCTCGAGCCCGTAGCGCAACTTCGACTTTTCGGCGCGCGCACTGCGCGCAAGCGCACGCACTAATCCAAGCTCCTCTGTTAGGATAACCGCCAGCACGTTGGCCTCGCCCACCCCGCGTTTTTGTAGCACTATTCCGTCAGTGACAAAAAGAGTGTGCATACAAAACTATGCGCTTTCACGCACGACAATAGTAAGCTCTGCAAGACCCGTCTCGTTCATGAGTGTCGCCTTGTGTACTTGGGCTACCGACTCTTCCTCAGTACTTACCATCAGCGTGTAAGCAGGCCGGTCGCCGATAGAAAGCTTTTTCTCTTTGCGCCATGATTGGATGCGCCGCGCCAGGTCGCGGAGCATTCCCTCTTCCTTAAGCGCCTGGCTAATGTTTGTGTCGAGGATAAACGAAGTTTCGCTAGGGCCTTTTCTCTGCTCGAACACTATTTCTTTCACATTGATTTCGTCGGCAAGAATATCCAAAAACTCTTGAGGGAGGGGCGGGCCATCATGCATAATGGAAAGTTTCGCGAGCGGTTGCCGTATTTTTATACCCGCATCTTCTCGCTGTTTAAGAGCAACCGTTGAAAAGCTGCGTATCAACGACATATCGGCTAGCACTTCCTGGTCGATAGGGAGCGCTTCCGGCCAGTTTGCAAGATGCACGCTTTCGCACTCGCCATCGACTCCGCGATATATACTTTCCGCAATAAATGGCATGAGGGGTGCCGTAAGTCGCGCAAAGGTGTCGAGAACCTCTTTTTGCACCGCGAGCGTGTACTGCGCATCTCTGTCATCTGGTGCCTGCCTTGCGCGCTCGCGCGAGCGTCGTACATACCACGTGGAGTAGTCGTCTATGCAAGCGCGCAGAGCGCGGCAGGCGTCCGGCATATTATACGCATCAAACGCGGCAGTAACTCTTTGCACCGTCTCTCCCACACGGGAACGTATCCAGCGGTCAAGTACGTGCACACTCTCCCCCGCCCTTGCGGTGCCGTCGTACTGCTCTTTATACAATTCAAAAAACTGGTACGAATTCCACAGCATGCCGACCACGCGATTGTGTACCTCGCGCACATCTTCGTCGCGGAACTGCAGGTCTTCCGAGCGCATAACCACGCTTCCCATAAGATAAAACCTATAGGCATCGGCGCCAAACTGCCCCAGTAGCACGAGCGGGTCTGTGTAATTTCCCTTCGACTTAGAAAGTTTGGCCCCGTCTGCGGCTAACAGGTTGCCGGTTGAGACAACCGCGTTAAATGACCGCTTGCCAAACAGCGCGACACTTGCCGCCAGCATGTAGTAAAACCAGGTGCGCGTTTGGCCGATGTACTCGGCTATAAAGTCCGCCGGGTATCCTTTGGGGAAAAGTCCAAACCAGCGCTCCGGGTCTACGGTTGAACGGTCTCTTGGGTATCCAACCGAAGAGGTGGGCATGGTCCCCGACTCTACCCAGCAGTCCACCACCTCTGGAATGCGTTCATACTGCCGCCCATTCCTATCCTCCAGCACCATCTCGTCTAGGTAGGGACGGTGCAGGTCAACTTCAAAGTCTTTGTCGTGCGGATACGGTATAAAAGAAAATGGATGCCACTGCCCAACCCGAAGCGGCGTGTCGTGGGTACGCTGTGTTACTTCTACAAGAGGAGTATGGGCGGCCATCTCGATCATCAGCCAGGCAGGGGTGCCATGCGTCACTATAAGTATGCGCTTGTTAGTGTAGCGGCGCTCTATTTCAAAAAGAAATTCTCCAACACGACGGCGCACGTGCAGATAATTTTCTCCATGCAACACCGTAGTGTTAAATTTGTCGGAAAGCGTGGCAAACAGCGCCTCCCACTCGGGTATCGCCGCTCCGTCTTTTTCTCCAAACTGCACTTCGGTCAAACGCTCGTCTGTCATAACAGCCGACTCTGGCAATCCCAACTCCTTTCGCACTATATGCGCGGTTTCTTGCGCACGTGTCAGCGGGGAGGCAACTATCAGGTCGATTTTCTCTCGCAAAAGTGCGCGTGCCGCAGAGTGGACTCCCGCTCTGCCTTCCGCCGTTAGATGATTTTCTACGTCGTTGGAAGAGTTTACAAAGCCATCCGCATTGCTACGCGCCCCACCATGGCGCATAACAACATAGTGATTACCGGACTTCTTTGCTTTTGAGAGCAGTTCTTCAACCGAGCCTATGACCATCAGTTTGCTGCCCCCCCTCTCCTTCCAAATAGGCAAAGGTGAGGCCCAAAAACGGTTACGGGATATGGTCCAGTCAGGCGCTCCTTCAATAATATTTTTAAAACGCCCGTGTTTGAGATGCTCGGGCACCCAGTTGATTTTTTTGTTTTCCCTGAGCATCCGCCTCTTTATCTTTTGTATGTTGATAAACCACGAGGCGACCGCGTTGTAGATGAGCGCCGTCCCGCAACGCCAGCAGTGCGGGTAAGAGTGGGTGTGATGCTCTCTTTTAAACAGGAGGAGGCGGCGTTCTAAATCTTCTTTAATTGCCTTTTCCGATTTCTTTATATACTCGCCGCGCACCAATGCCGGTGCCGTGTCGTTGTAGGTGCCGTTCGGGTTGAGCAACTGCACCATGGGGAGCCCCTCCTTCTGCCCAAGAGCATAGTCGTCTTCGCCGTACATCACTGCGGTGTGCACAATGCCGGTGCCCTCCTCGGTGTTTACAAAATCCGCCGCATACACTTTATATGACTTGTTTGAGTGTAGCGCCGGCACGTCAAACAGCGGCTCATACTCTGCCCCTACAAGTTGGCGACCAAGAAGCGAAGTTGCAGCTTCTTGAGCAAAAGTCTGGGGGCTACCCGAGGACTTTTGTGAGAGAAGCTGCAGTGTAGCGGCTCTATCTTTTGCCACCACTAAATACTCACCGTTTTGCTCGACGAGCACGTAGGGGATATCGGCACCCACCGCGAGCGCCACGTTGCCGGGCAGGGTCCACGGGGTGGTGGTCCAAGCAAGTAGATAGGTATGGTCGGGGAGATTATATTTTTTTGGATTCTTTACCTTTAGCTTTACCGTTACCGCCTCTTCGGTAACATCTTTGTAGGTATTGTCTGCGGCAATCTCGGCCTTGGCGAGCGGCGTTTCGCAATGCGGACAGTATAGTAATACCTTTCGTCCTTCATACAGAAGTTTTTTGTGGTGTAGTCTTTGCAGAGCCCACCAAACACTCTCGACGTAGGAGTTGTCCATTGTCTTGTAGGAGTTTTTGAAGTCAACCCAGCGGCCAACGCGGTCGACATACTTTTCCCACTCGCGTTCGAACTCAAAGACAGAGTCGCGCGCCGCATCGTTAAAAGTGTCGACGCCTATTGCAAGAATATCTTTTTTGTTCTTGAGGCCGAGCTTTTTCTCGACCAAGTTTTCTATCGGCAGGCCATGGCAGTCCCATCCCCATCGCCGCGGCACGCGCCAACCGCGCATGGTTTTGTAACGCGGAACAACATCTTTGATGATGGAGGAAAGCAGCGAGCCGTGGTGCGGGAGCCCCGTGGCAAACGGCGGCCCGTCGTAAAAGATAAAATCGCCTTTGGGCGCGGGCTTTTCAAGCGACTTTTCAAAAATCCGACTCTTTTGCCAGAAGGCCAAAACCTCCTCCTCGCGCTTGGCTGTTTCGCTTTTTTCTGTTTCGGACATATTGAAAAACTATAACATCAGTAGTGTTTTTCCGCTCCTTACATTTCCTCGGGTGCCGGGATGCCGAGCACCCAAAGGCCCTTAGTGAGTGTTTGCTCCACCGCTCTAACCAAGTCAAGCGCGTGGTCGGCGACGGTACCATCCACAATAACGCGCTCGGCGGCGTACCAACTGTTAAACAAAGAGGCCAGCTCGGTAAGGTAGGTAACGACATAGTGCGGCTCCATCTCTTGCGCCGCGCGCGCCACTGCGGCGGGGAAATGTATTAGCAGACGCTCGAGTACATTCCGCTCTTGGAGCGGTAGAAGTCGGCGCTCCGGGCCGCTAGGCCAAGTCTTACCGACTTCTACCGCTCCAAGAGCTTCACTAGCACCAAGATTCTTTGCTTTGCGCAGGAGTGCGCGCGCCCGCACCAGCGCATACTGCACATACGGCCCCGAGTCGCCCGCAAGCGAAAGTGATCTTACCGGGTCAAAGATTATATCTTTACCGCTACTCGATTTAAGCACCGTGTACTTTATCGCTCCAACGGCGACGTCCTCACGCCCGCGCGCCGCTTTGGTCAAATCCTTAAGCAGAGACTCTCCCGTTATGACATTGCCCTTGCGAGAAGACATTTTTGAATCAGCAAATCGCATCATGCCGTGCGATATGTGCATAGTTTTAGCGGCGATACGTTTGAGCTCTGTAATATGCGCCGCGGCTGCAAGCACTACTTTAAAATACTCGCTTTGCTCGTTTGCCGTTATGCTTATGGAGGTATCAAGGTCAATGGCACTTTTGAGCTTCAATAACCCGAGCTCCTTGGCCTCGTATGTCGGCAATCCTTGTGAGGTCAAGAATACTCTGGTGTGCAATCCTTCTTCTTCTCCACGGAATACGCGCGCGCCATCGCTCTCCACAAACAGCTCTGGATTATCTGTAACAATCGCCGTACCGAGCGGTGTCGCCTCGCTTTCAAAAAAGTATGTATCAAACTTCGTACCAAGCATTTTGTACAGTGCTTCAAAATGCTCCAGTGAGGTTGTTCTGCCCTCGTCGTACAGCTTATTTATTTCTTCGTCGCTCTTTTCGTACACTTTTTTGTTTATCTCATCTATATCCTGTTTGTGCGTATCATACTGTTCGCTTCCGTACACATATGCCTCGCCCCAGTGGGCACTCGGTTTTTGCATCTTGCCCCACATTGCCTTCGCCACATGGAGCCCCACGTCGCCTTGGTAGTTGGCGCGCACCATTGCGGCGCCGGAGTACTCAAGCAACCGCGCAATGCTCTCGCCTATAGCATTGCTCATTAAGTGCCCTATGTGGAACTCTTTAAACGGATTGGGGTCGGTGTACTCGACCATTACTGTCTTACTTCCATATAGGGAAGTGCGTCCCCACAGAGGATCTGACGCGGCGCTTTTTACCTCCTTCTGTATTGCTTCGCGCGAGAGAAAGAAGTTTATAAACTTCCCCACCACCTCCACTTTTTCAACGCCATCTATGTTGAGCTTTGCCGCAAGATCATTCGCGTCCACCTTGGCCATGAGTGCGGCGTTGGTAGCGTAGTCGCCATGTCGCATGTCGCGCGGCCGCTCAACCACAAAAAATACATCCTCCGCCCCCAGTGTGGCCAGGGCCTCTCGCACCGCCTCCTCAATCTTCTCGCATACCATACGCATTACAGTAGCAGAAGAGTTAACCTATAAAAAGTAGAAGGCCCCACCATTGTTGGACAAGGTGGGGCCGCGGATTTAAGGAGGAATCCGGAACCTCGGGGCCTGCTTGGGTTCAATGGGGCGGTTCAGCTTCTTGGTGAACCTTCACCCTACAAGCAAACCGGCCACCGCCGGGCAATCAGGTCCTGAAAGTGACCTGGCCGGCAGCGATCGACGTCGAATTGGCCTGGCCGGGCATGACGAGGACATTGGATGCCGGCGACCTTGGCGATACGAACGAAAAAACGATTTTCAATACGCCGTTCACGGCGAACTCCCAAAGAGCTTGCGCATCGTACCCTCCTTTGGTTGGTTGATGCATAGAGCAATATATACCCCCGCTTTAAACTTGTCAACCTGTTGTACAGCTCCAGAAAGTGACCTGATTTTAAAGCGTTTTTGTCGAAAGTGTAGGTGGCATTTGGCTTTGTGTTACCGTAAAGGAAATGCGGCCTATGAGCACGCCGCTTCGCGTTTCTACATTGCAGCGCCAGCGTCCGGGGGTGATTGATGATTTTAAGCTAAAACCGCGATAGCCGCCCGTCCGCCCGCCGGATATGGCAAAGGAGACGCGCGAACGCTCCTGCCACGCACTCGCCGCCTCGTTGTATTGCTCCCATACGTGGATTACGGGAGTCTTGAGCCCTGTCGGCGCAAAAATGGATGAAAAGCAGTAGGCAGTTGGATTGCTTTTAAGCAAGGCGGAGGAGTCGAGCGTAAAAGTGCCCGACGTATCGTGCCAAAAGGCAAACCAGGCCGGGTTTTCATACGTCGCGGTGTAGTCGCTACCGGAGCGACTTATCGAGTGGTACACGCCTACCGCCTTGAGCGACAACGGTACCGGAGGGATGATATTAAAAAAGTAGAGTGTGTTGAAAAAGATAAAAATCCCTACAACCACCGCAGACACTTCTATAAACTGTCGGTCACGGGCACGACCTCGCAGTACGGTAAAATATATTAAATAGAGAAACCCCGCTATCAGTATCAGACTAAACACCCCGCTTGCAACAAACACCCACACCCCGATCGAGTGCAGGATAAATGTTGGTACCGCAATGATAAGGTAGGTTAAGAGGAGTATATAGTAGACACCGATGTTGAAGCGCAGCGTTTCGTAACGGCTACGCAAAAACTCGTTTCCCACCAGCATGGCGCCCAAGAGTGCGATAAAAAGCGCACTGCCTACCAAAGTGCCGCTTCTACCATAGAGTACAAAGAGGTTGCTTGCTAAGCCGCCAAAACAAAACTGTAGCACAACAAGAAGGAAGAGCGGCGACGCTACAGACTCTGTGCCCGCTTGCCGGCGCACACGCAGGTTAAGCGCGATGATACATCCGCCGGCGACAATGAGGTACAAAAGGAGCAGTAAGTTGTTTTGTACACTGTCGGGGCGGTCGGCTATAATGAGGTCAAACACAAAACCGACCAGGAGTGCAACTGCGGCAAGACGCCGCTCCCACCTATTCCACAGTGATAGCCCGTGCTCGTATAGCGTCTGAAACATGATTCTATTGTACTAAAAATATCGCAGTCCAGCGGCTCGGTAAACTACACGGCTATGTTAATCCAACGCCACGTGCGCCCATGGCGCGGTATAGTCAAAGTGGCAAACCTATAACTCAACCGTAAAATCCCAAGTAACAAATAATCATCCCATAGGATGTCTACGCTATACCAATCCGAATAGAATCCGAAGGGGTTTGTCAAACTCGACTCTGTCCGCAATAACATACAGCACTTCTTTCCCTATTTTGAAATCGGTCTTTAGAAGCGTTATGAGATCTTCGCAATCATACGGATACACCCACACGCTGTCTTGAAGCCGTACAAAACCGAGCGATACCAGAGCTGCGCGAATCCTTGTCCTTACCGCTCTGCGCCGCTCGGGAATATCAAACACCAACATGCGCCATTTGCCATCCCAGCGTTTCGGCTTCTTGGGCGCAAGCTTCCCCTCGCCCAGTAGCGCTGCATACCGCTCCCCTTTTGGCGTAAGCCAAGCTCTCTTCTTGCCACCTTCCTCTACAAGCGCAATATACCCGGCGGTAACAAGACGCGAGAACGAGGATTTTAGTTGGTATCTCCGCTGTTTTAGATATTTCGTGCGGCCCAAGGTGCCGAGCAGGTTTGGGACAAGCACTGCCAGAGCAATCCCGCCAGACACCGCCGCAGCAGAGATAATAGCCGAGTTGATCTTGCTCTTTCTTATTTGTACTTTTACCGACTTCTCTAGCACTCCCATAGGTATACTATAACACTCCTATAGGAAAATTGTAATGTACCTTCGAACTTTGAGCTACGTATTATATTGTCAAATTTCTATACGAACGAATCGGTAATTGGGTGGGCTTGGGCAAGTGCCTTAACCTCGCTGTTGATTGTGGTAAGTATGACCTTGTCGGCGCGGCCTTGGAGTGCCATGAGCATAAGCTCTGCCACGCGCGCGCTTTCTTTCTCTTTAAAACCGCGTGTGGTTATAGCCGGGGTGCCAAAACGGATGCCGGAGGGGTCCATGGGGCTGCGCGTGTCGTTTGCAATGACATTTTTGTTGAGCGTAATGCCCGCGCGGTCCAAGACCTCCTCGGCCTCTTTCCCGGGGATGCCGAGCGAGCCAAACACGTCTGCAAGGATAAGGTGATTGCTGGTCCCGCCCGCTATCATCCGCACCTTGCCCGCACGGAACACTGCCTCCATCGCTTTGGCGTTTTTAAGAATCTGGGCGGTATACGTTTTGAAGTTTGGATGGAGTGCCTCGCCAAAGGCAACCGCCTTCGCCGCAATGACGTGCATCAAGGGTCCGCCTTGGAGCCCAGGAAACACCGCTTTATCTACCTTTTTTGCAATCTCTTCGCTCTCGCGAATGAGGATTAGCCCGCCGCGCGGCCCTCGCAGTGTTTTGTGTGTGGTTGAGGTCATCACGTCAAAGCCAAAGTCAAAGGGGTTTTTGGCCGCACCCCCGGCAATGAGCCCTGCGATGTGGGCGATATCTATCACGCTGTAGGCGCCGACCTCGCGGGCAATGTCGACAAACTTCTGGTAGTCGAGCTCGCGGCTATAGGCGGAGAAACCAGCGAGCACAATTTTTGGCTTGTGCTTTTTGGCGGTGGCACGCATCTCGTCGTAGTCTATTTCTCCTGTCTCAACATTTTTCATCTGATAGCGCACAAAATTGAAGAACTTGGTGATGTAGGTAACCGGGTGGCCGTGGGTCAGGTGCCCGCCGTGGGAAAGGTCCATGCCAAGCAGGGTGTCGCCGGGGTTAAGAAGCGCAAAGTACATCGCGATGTTGGCATTGGCCCCGGAGTGCGGTTGTACGTTGGCAAAGCGCGCGCCAAACAGTTTTTTAGCGCGCTCGATGGCGGCAACCTCGGCCATGTCGGTAAACGGCTGCCCGCCATAGTAGCGCTTGCCCGGGTATCCTTCCGAGTACTTGTTGGTCAAAATAGAGCCCTGCGCCTCGCGCACTGCCTTACTCACGTAGTTTTCCGAAGGAATTAGTTCCAACCCGTCGCGCTCGCGCTCCTCCTCACCCCACAGCGCCGTGTACACCTCCTTGTCTTGTTTTTTTATAAAGTCGTACATATTACAATACTGATGCTACTGCCTTTTTTACTTCCTGCCAAACCGCTTCCAGCGGCTGGTCGGCATTAATTATAAAATGTCGGCCAAGTTCGCCTATGTGTTTTTTATAACCGTCATGCACCCGCTTATGGAATGTCAGTTGCTCAACATCAAAACGATTCATCCCTTCTGCACGGCGGCCCGCTCGCTTAATGCCAACCTGTGGAGTGACGTCAAGCAGTAAGTATACATCTGGAATATATTTTTCTACGATAAAAGTGCTCACGTCGCGCAAAAAAGGTAAATATTCTTGCCGCTCGCGGCCATATATTTGATACGCTATTGTGGAAAGTCCAAACCGGTTTGATACGACATTTTTTCCACTCGTTAATGCAGGAGCAATAACTTCTGCCATCAGTTGCGCTCGAGCAGCCAAAAACAGCAAGAGTTCCGACCGTACATCCATATCGGTAGACTCTTTTGCGAGCAGGAGTTCGCGTATATGCTCACCTATTTTGGTTCCACCGGGTTCGCGGGTATATACCACCTCCGGGTAAAGACTTTTTAAACGTTCGATGTGTGTATCCTTGCCGGAACCCTCTCCACCTTCAAATACAACGAATGTTCCCCTCTTGTCCATATGGCTATGCTTTCCTCATATGCTACAGTATCAGAAACAAAAATCCTATGGCATTTTCAGACAAGAAAATACTTGAAGCAATGAAAGAAGGTTCTATCGTAATAGAGCCGTTTAGGAAGGAAAACCTCGCTACCTCAAGCTACGATGTCACGCTCGGTGAGCACTTTTTCCGCGAACAGCCGACCAAGTACAATCACAGTCTCTACAATATATGGAGCAGAGCGCACATGGAGCACGTGTGGGGAGCTCATAAGGTCGAACGGGCAGTGCGGGCGAAGGAAGCATTCGCGAAATATAATTTTGAGTGGGAAGGTATCAGCCGTAAGGACAGAGTGATAATTCTGCGCCCTGGTGAGACTATTCTTGCACACACCAACGAATTTATCGGTGGGCGCAGACACATCACCACCATGATGAAGGCACGCTCCTCCTTGGGTCGCAATTTTATCGAGGTATGCAAATGCGCTGGGTGGGGCGATGTGGGCTATATCAACCGCTGGACGATGGAGATAACCAACAACTCCAAAAATTACATTATTCCGCTTGTGGTCGGCCGCCGCATCGCGCAGATTATCTTTTTTGAAACAGGGCCGATCCTCAAGACCGACTACACCAAAAGCGGCAAATACCAGTCCACCGACTCCGTGGCCCAGCTCAAAAAGAGCTGGAAGCCCGACCTGATGCTTCCACGCCTCTACCTTGACCGCGATATAAAAAAGAAATAGAGTTCGAATAGTTGTTCTACATATAAGGATCACGCGCATGCAGACCTACAACGATGTACTCGACAGGATAATGAGAGAGGGTATCGACCGCGTTGGCCGCAATGCCACCACTCGCGCTCTTTTTGCCATACAAATGCGCTTCAAGATGTCGGACGGCTTTCCCGCTGTCACCACTAAAAAGCTCGCGTTTAAGGCTATGAAGGCGGAGTTGTTGTGGTTTCTTGAAGGCAGTGGTGACGACAACCGGCTTAAGGAAATCACCGGTACGGAAAAAACTATTTGGACCGACAACGCGCGGGCCGACTACTGGAAACCAAAAGCAAAATTTGACGGCGACCTTGGTCGTATCTATGGCGTACAGTGGCGTAGTTGGCAAGGGCCGGGCGGCAAAAAAGTCGACCAAATAAAAGAGGCCGTCGACAAGATAAAAAATAACCCCGCTGACCGTCGTATTATCGTCACTGCCTGGAACCCGGGCGAGATCGACCAAATGGCCCTGCCTCCTTGCCATATGCTTTTTCAATTCTTCGTTGCGGACGGAAAGCTTTCCCTCCACATGATCCAGCGCAGCTGCGACATGTTCTTGGGTGTGCCGTTTAACATCGCCTCTTACTCTCTCTTGCTCCACATGATGGCACAGGTAACGGGCACGGTTGCAGAAGAGTGCATAATTACCTTCAACGATGCGCATATATACCACGAGCACTTCGACGCGGTGAAGGAGCAGCTTTCTCGTAAGCCTATGCCTCTACCGCAATTGTGGCTCAACCAGGAGGTTAAAGACATCGATACATTCAAGATGGATGACATCCGGCTCGAGTACTACCAAAGCTACCCTGCCATCCCTGCAAAAATGATCGTCTAGATATGGCAAGAGCAAAGGTAAGTATCGTCGTAGCGCTCGGGAAAGACCGCGGCATCGGCAAAGACGGGCAGCTGCTGTGGCACATACCCGAGGACCTCAAGCGCTTCAAACTGCTCACTATGGGCCATCCGGTGATAATGGGCAGGAAGACGTTTGAGTCTATTGTCGCCGTACTTGGCAAAGCGCTTCCCGGACGTACTAACATAGTTGTTACACGCTCCTCGACTCTGCTCGGAGTGGACGATCCAAACGTAGTTATTGTTCATTCGTTAGAAGAAGCGATACAAAAAGCGAGTGAGGTTGACCAAAAAGAGATTTTTGTCGTCGGCGGCGCACAAATTTACGAGCAAGCTCTACCGCTGGCCTACAAAATGTATCTAACGCTCGTGGACGACGAGAAGGAGAGTGACGCCTACTTCCCTCCCTATGAGCATCTGTTTACCAAAAAACTCTCGGAAGAAATCCGAGAGCATGATGGACTTAGATATAGGTGGATTGATTTGGAGACATAAAACTGCTTTACTAAGTCCTGAAAGGAGTAGCACACATGTCCAGGCGCAAAAAACTACAGCTGTGGTGGAAGTTCGAATTCATGAACTTTTGGCATGGCATTCTGGGTTTCTGAACCCGAAACGAACACGTCCGCGCCGAGTAAATCGGCGCGGACGAATTTCTTTTAGAATTTAGCTTTACTTCACATCCACACCCATACTTCGGGCGGAGCCGGCAACCACTTTTACAGCTTGTTCAATATTGTCGGTGTTGAGGTCGGGCATTTTGCGCTGTGCAATTTCTTTTGCCTGCGCCTTGGTAAGGGTACCTATTTTTTCAGTATTTGGCTTGCCGCTCCCCTTTTCTTTGCCGAGCGCCTTCAAAATCAAACCGGAGACTGGCGGAGTTTTGAGTATAAAGTCATAGGAACGGTCCTCGTAGACGGTGATTTCCGCCGGGACCATGTCGCCCTTCATCTCTTTGCTGGCCTCGTTAAACTTCTTTACAAACTCGCCGATGTTGACGCCCGCAGGGCCCAACACCTGGCCCATGGCAGGGGTCAGCGTTGCGGCGCCTCCGGCCGCTACTATTTTTATCTTTTTTACTATCTTTTTAGCCATACTGTTCGTGAGTTATATACTTTCTTATCGTTCGGGTCAATCCCTCCCAAAGCCTCGGGATGAAGGAATTTATAGTCGCTTTGCTTCTTAAATTCTCTTCACCTGCAAAAAATCAAGCTCAACCGGCGTTTCGCGGCCAAACATAGACACCAACACCTTTACCTTGCCGCGCGCCTCGTCTACCTCGCCCACCTTGCCGTCGAGCTCTTTAAACGGCCCGTCGACAATAGTAACCGAGTCGCCTACGGTCAAGTCTATTGTGTGGCGGATGGAACCTTCGCTCGCCTGCATGCGGCCCAACAGTTCGTCCACCTCCGACTGTTTAAGCGGTACCGGGTTGACGCCGGACCCCACAAAGCCGGTGACACGCGGGGTGTTGCGCACCACGTACCACGACTGGTCGTCGACTATCATTTCTACCAGCACGTAGCCGGGGTAAACTTTTTCCTCCTCCTCGACGCGGCGGCCGCCTTTAATCTTGACCGTATGCTCGGTAGGCACCACCACCTGGAACACTTTGTCGGAAAGGCTCAGCGACTCTATGCGCTGGCGCAAGTTGCGTGCCACCGCATTTTCATACCCGGCATAGGTATGTATCGCATACCATGCCCGGCCCACACTGGTATCTTGTTTTGACATAAAAAATATAAGGAGTTAGATAACCCGCTCGATAATGGTGGTAAAGATGTAGTCCCACAGCCCCAAATAAGAAGCGGTCGCAAGCGACACCAGGATAACCACCAGGGTGTACACCGCCGTTTGGCGGCGGCTTGGCCAGGACACGTGCTTCATCTCTGCACGGACGTCTTTGATATATTGCAACATAAAAATGATTCCTAAGAAAAAACCCCCGCAGGGGCTTTTTACAGAGTACCGTATAGTCTCCACAAAATCAAGGCCCCAAGAGGGCGGGGATTTTCTTGGCTAGAAAATCTCCCTAGTTCCTCGGGCCGTCGCCCTGCGCACCCTCTTGAAACCTTGATTTTGCTTCGGTTATCTAATTTCGTAGGTTATAGAGACGTCGGAGGTGACTTTGTTTTGGCCGGTCGAGATTTCGGGGGCTGCCACTGGCATAGCGGCGGCACTACCACCTATCCCCATTTCCATACCTTTGGCGTAGTATATCGGCCCGCCATAGCTGTTTTCGTTGAAGGAGACTACCCGCACCAGTCGCACGCCGAGCTCTTTGGCAAGCGCCTGCGCCTTTTGCTTTGCATCGGCTATGGCTTTGTCGCGTGCCTGTGCCTGCACATTGTCTGGGTCGTCAAAGGTAAAGGTAAGTCCAGAAACTTCGGTGGCGCCCTTGCCGCCCACGCCGGCCAAGAGTTCGCCCGCCTTGGCGGTATCACGAACTTTTATGGTTGTGGTTTGGCGCACCTCGTAGCCCTTAAGCACCTGCTTGCCTGGTGTACACGGGTATGCAACGCACACTATCTGCTGGTACTCGTATTGCGGGTAAATAGAGTAGTCGCTAGTTTGAATGTCTTTCTTGTCGATGCCAGCCCCCTCTAGATAGCTCTCGATGGCATTGATCTTTTTTGTGGCATCCGCCTGCGCCTCGGCTACCGTTGTTTTCTCCGACACCACGCTAAAGGTAAAAGTGGCGATGTCCGGCACCGCTAACACCTCGCCGTGGCCGCTGATATATATCGTGTTGGTAGCCTGGAGTCCCGCTCCTATGTAGCGAAGGCCCGCGATGCCAGCCACTGATTGCACGCCCAAAAACAGCGCTAGAAGTGCTACCGCCGCTAATGCCGCTTTACGCAACTTTTCGCCCTTCGCCCCTTCAAATATATCCATATATACTTATTAAAAAATTAATACTAACCTTTGCTTCGCTCACTATAGACGGCTCGGCAACGCTTTTATTACCGAACATTATATTAATTCTTTGTTTTAAGCAAATCGCGGATCTCTTCCAACAGACGCTCTTGCGCCGGCTTTTCGTATGTAGGGACTGGCTTTTGCTCTTCCTGGAACACTCGCTTGCGCGCAGCGGAGAACATTTTGAAAACGATAAATATGGAGAGTGATACCAAAAGGAAGTTAAATACCGATTGCAAAAATAACCCGTAGCCCAGCACCAGGTCTGGGCGCAGGTTGACCGCGAGTTCTTTAAAGTCCACACCGCCGGTTGCAAACCCCAAGAGCGGCGTAATAATGCCACCAACCAGCGCGTTTATAATGGCGGTAAAAGAGGTGCCGATAACCACCGCAATCGCAAGTTCAAACGCGTTGCCTTTGATTGCAAAACTCTTAAACTCCTTCATAAAACCGCGCGCTACACCGACAAACTTTTCCCGAGACATGCGCGCATTGTAGCATGGGGCCAAACGTGATACGGTGCGGGCGGATAGAAAAAGGAGGAGTTTCCGATGTCGCATCGCCGTCGATATATCGAGGCGATCGTTATCGCCTCGATTGCGTTTGTACTTGAGTTGTGGGGGTCAGGCTATACACACAGTGTCGCGCTGTGGGGCGACGCATGGCATGTGTTTGGCGACGGTTCAACACTGGCAACCGGCCTTGTGGCGCTTGAGTTGCGGGGCCGCGGCAAACCTGCCGGACACTGGGAGCTTACAACTTCTCTGCTCAACATACTGATACTACTAATTGCCGCCGCGCTACTGACACAGTGGGGGCTAACACTTCTCGAAAAACCAGTGCCCGTTTCCGGATATAGTCTCTTGGCCATCGCAGGCATTGGCGCCTTGTGCAACTTGCGCCAGTGGTACCTCGCCCGCGGGCTTGGTGGCGCACACATGCACGAGCACACGCGCCTGGGGCAAGTACTCCACTTTGCCTCCGACTTTTTTGCGAGCATGGCGGTTATCGCGGGAGCCATAGGCATCTTGCTTGGCTACCCGCAGAGCGACGCAGTCGCGTCGCTCACAGTGGCGGCAATAATCCTTATATTTGTGGGGATGCTCGGCAAAGAGGTCTGGCACGCCCACCGTCGTCATCACTGATTCTTCCCTGCCCCGCGGCTTGCCGCGGGGTACCTTTTTTATCAACAGCATTACCAACTTCGCTCCTTTCCTTGTTTCCAAAACTTGCCAGTTGGAACCTTTGAAATGGCTAGCTCAAATATATCTTTCGCCGGTTCCTCTGGGCTACGCGGGGCTTCTGCCCCACCCATGTCAGTCTTTACCCACCCCGGGTCTATTATAGATACCGTAATACTTTTTCCTTGAAGTCGTAAAGCAAGTGTTCGAGTATACATGCCTAATGCCGCTTTTGAGATTCGATATGCCGGCACATCGTCACTTGAGATGGTGGTAAGGGCTCCAGCTCCAGAACCAAGCGAAATAATGTGGCAGCCCTCTGCCAGCGCAGGTATAAGCCGCTCCGTAAGATCAATGGTGCCGATGAGATTTACTTCGAGAATCTTTCGTAGTGTCGATATCTCAACTGTAGCTCCGTTATGGTCTTCTTCCTTAGCGTAGATACCTGCATTGTTGACGAGAATATTGATTGGTTTATACGCCGAGATTTTTTCTGCGGCTTGAGCAATGCTCGTGTTGTCTGAAAGGTCTAATTGGACCCACTTTAAATTTTGGCGCTTCCAGCCGGTGTTGTTGGTTAAAGTGCCAACGACTTCCCACCCAGCAGCCAAAAACTGCTCTGCTGTTGCCTTGCCAATACCACGGGTTGCTCCTGTAATAACCACTCGTTTCATAAAAGCATAGTATCAAAACTTTTTATCGTGGGTGCCTACCCGGATTCGAACCGGGACATACAGCTCCACAAGCTGCAGTGCTGACCATTACACTATAGGCACCATATAAACTCCTCTACGATAGCAGAGGTGCTTAGGGCGCGCTAGGTTCTTCGGCGAGTTCTCCAGTAGCCCGCCGTGAGGAAAGGTACGAGAGCCCGATAAATCCGAGGCCAATAGAGGCAATAACAAACTCCGGCACGTGCACCACGAGCCCCGCAAGCATCGCCAAGGCCAAGCCAAACACCGCCCAGTGCGCGCCGTGCTCGAGGTAGCGCAGTGTAGCAAGAGTTTTTTTGCGCACCAGGTAGACCGTGAGCGTGCGGATAAAGTAGGCGCCGATGCCAAGCCCCACAGCGATGATGGGCAGCGAGGTGGTGAGCGCAAAGGCGCCGATAACTCCGTCGAGCGAAAAGGCCGAGTCCAAGACGTTCAGGTACACAAACAACATCGCCCCGGTGCGCACGGCGCCTTTTGCCTCGACCCCGAGCCCATGCGCAATACCCTCGGTCAGGGTAAAGAGGACGATACCGATGATGCCTGCGCGTAAAATGGTCTCAACCGAGCCATGCGCAAAAAAGGTGATACCAAACAAAAAGAGTAGCGCAAGCGCAATTTCTATCGCCTCGACCCTGCCCCATGTAACCAATCGCGACTCTATAACCTCAAACCAGTGCACCTTTTTGCTCTGGTTAAAGAAGTATTTAAGCGCCACCATAGCCAAAAAAATTCCGCCAAACGCTTTGATAGCCGTGTCGGCCGAGGTTAAAAGGCGCGAGTACTCCTCCGGGTTCCCCAGTGCGAGCGCGGTGATGGTAAAGGGCGAGACGAGCGCCACTATGCTGACAATAAGTATGGGCAACACCAGCCGCGTGCCAAAAACAGACAACAGGATGCCCCAGGTAAGGAAGCGCCTCTGCCACATCTGCGACATTTCCTCCAAGACCTTGGCGTTCACGACCGCGTTGTCAAAGGAGAGCGTGATTTCCAACACTACCAAGACGGCCGCCAACAGGAGCGCCCCGGTGCCGCCCCACCAGTACACTGCGGCAAGCACCGCAAAAGAAACAGCAATAGGGCCGACAAAAAGCTTCATCACATTACTATAACAGGTGCTGTAATTATACACTTTGCGCGAACTTTTTTCGAGCGGAAATTGGATGAATGAACCCAAGCCCCACGCACTGGCGAGTACGACAGCAACCCCGAAAGAAAAAACACTCCTTCTAATTAAAAATCAAAAAATAGGCTGGTTCTCGACTGTCCGGCACTTCTCTGCCTTACAGCCCAATAACTTAGCAAAGGCCCAGTGGAGAGGCGCGACCAAATCGGGCCTCGTTGCAGCCAGGTTAGTAAGCTGCTCAGGATCAGCGACATTATCGTACAGCTCCCGTTCTGCTGTTGCCGGGTAGTAGACATACGTATACCGGTCGGTCCGGATGCCATGGAAGTCAGGTGCTGGATCAAGGGCAAGCATAATGTGGTCAATCCAGGTCAGTGGGTTATTCAGCGGTTGGACTCGCCAATGGTGGAGTAAATACGAACGGCGCGGCCACACAAGTTTTGTATTGCCTAAGAGTGACGCGAATGAACGGCCGTCGACAAAACTTGGAGGTGTAACACCTGCGATAGTAGCCAGGGTTGGTGCAATATCAATATCGCCAACCAACGCCGATACCTTGGCTGATGGCTTAACGTTTGGGCCGCGGATGATGAGTGGCAAGTGAATATCTACTTCGTAGGCTGTCACTTTGGTTGGGGGCCAGAGTCGATGCTGCCCAATATGGAAGCCATTGTCCGAACTGAACACAATGTAGGTGTTCGCAAGCACGTTACGCACTTCGAGAGTTGTGATGAGACGCTCAATCCCTCGATCAACGGCTTGTAATGTACGTAGTCGATCTGCATACAATTTGTCGCCGGATGCAATTTTCGTCGCATTCAAGAGTGGCAGGTTGCGCACCCAGGCCGGTTTATCTGAAATATCGGGTTCATTAAAACTTGGTGTGCGGGGCACCTGAGCGTTGGGAAATAAATTTTTATCTTGTTCTGAGGGAATTGCCGGTTGATGCGGTGGGTACAAGTTCAGGTGTAAAAAGAACGGTTGCGTTGAGCTGGCTGCGGTTGCAATAAACGACTCAGCTTTACCAATGTAAACATCCGTTCCGTAATCAGACAGGCCGCTGCCATATTCTACCAGCTGGCCATTCTCATTCAGGGTATAATTGTATTCGTTATAAGGTGTACCAGCGACCGCGCTATACCATTGGTCCCAGCCGGGCGGAATGTAGGTTGGCGACTGACCTTCAGGATAGCCATTTAAGTACTTACCTATATAGCCAGTCCGGTAGCCAGCATCATGCAGCCAGGTCGCAACCGTGGAATTTTCAATTTTGTTTGCTAAGGCTGCCGCGTACCCCCCATTGACGCCTGAGTTATTTTTGACACCGGTATTGTGAGCATATTGTCCTCGCAGTAGGCTGGCCCGCGAGGGGCAACAAGCGGCATAGCTTGCATAGTAATGGTCAAAACTCGTACCCTTAGCAACGAGTAGCCGTTGGAGGTTTGGCATCATCGCTATGTCTGCGTAGGCGAGGTCATCGGTCAGAATGAAAAGAATGTTAGGCCGATCTTCCATGGCCTCAGTCGAACTAGAAAAGTTGCCAGCGTAGGAAAGCGTGGTTAGGCCGACAACGACGATTAAGAGAACGAGACTATTTCGGCTTCGACCCTCCATGATTATTTTTTTGGAACTGCGTTTTTAACCAATCGTTATTCTTAATTCAGACCTTGTATCTACTCTGGTGCCCGGGAGAGGACTCGAACCTCCACGCCCTTGCGGGCTTATCCACCTCAAGGATAAATGTCTACCAATTTCAACACCCGGGCATTATAAATGCCATCCTACTATACGAAGCATTTACTCTATTTTCAAGAGTTCCAAGTATAAATACTAAAAAGCTGCTTGCTACTCTGCGGCAACCTCCTCTTTGTGTGCGGCCGGGGTGGTCACCACATCTTCCTCTGCTACTACGGCGACCGCCGGCTCAACTGCACGCGACTTGCGCATCTGGTGGCGCACCTCTTTGGCCGCCTTGCGGCGAACAAAGTACAGTTTTGCGCGGCGGGTGCGCGCGCGGCGCAGCACCTCTATAGAGTCAATGGTGGGCGAGTAGAGCGGAAATATTTTTTCCACCCCTACCCCGCTGGCAACCTTGCGCACGGTAACCATGGCGCCCGGCTCGGTGCCGTGTTTGACCGCCAAAACCAAACCCTCAAAGGCCTGGCGGCGGACATTTTTAGTCTCCACCTCCTTCTTGTTGGCTGCTTTGCCTATTTTGATTTCTTCAATTTTTTGCCATACGCGCACGGTGTCGCCCGCGCGCACCCCAAGGGCCGCGCGCTCTTTCATATCGACTGGCGATGTCGTAATTCCCGATTTCATGCAAAAAGACTGTACCACAGGAAGCCCTCAACTCCAAGGCGACGCCTTGAGAGCCCTTTGACTTAAGGCGTCGCCCTTAGTGCTTGTTCCGCCGCCGCGAAGTCCGGCGGCAGAGGCGCGGTAAAGGTCATTTCTTTGCCGTCGGGGGCCACAAAGGAAAGATGCAGCGCGTGGAGCGCCAGGCGCGAAAAGCCAAAGAGCGCCGGGCGGCCGGGCGCGTAGAGAGCGTCGCCCACCACCGGGTGCTGCATTGCAGAAAAATGCACTCGTATCTGGTGCGTGCGCCCGGTCTGCGGAAATACTTCGACGTACGAGGCCTCGGCTCCTTTGGCAAGCACGCGGTACGCGGTGAGCGCGTCGCGCAACACCCCGTAGGGCGAGCGCGCCGAGCGCGGCCCCCTGCCCCCGCGCGCGCTGCCAACCGGCTTGTCTATGATGCCGCGCTCATCTTTGAGCGGGCCGTATACAAACGCGCGGTATACTTTTTTTACTTCCCTGTTTTTAAATTGCGCTTTCAAAAACTCGGCAGCCGCTTTTGTTTTCGCCACAACCAAGGCACCGCTCGTTTCCCTGTCGATGCGGTGGACAATATATATTTCCCCATATTTTTTTCTGAGCCACGCATCGAGCGCCGGGTAGTCGTGCACGCCATCCGGATGTACAATCATCCCCGCGGGTTTGTCTACCACCACCATGTCTCGGTCCTCAAACAAAATTGTTGGCTCCATGTTGATGGTTATAACACAAGTGGCCACAAGTCGACTTTGCTCGTCAGCAAAGTCGCTCGCGACCCCGGCTCGCGGTTTTGCAAATGCAAAACATCGCTGTGCCCTGCACAAAAGACAGAAAACCTGCCGCAGGGCAGGTATTCTGTCTTTTGTGCACGCTGCAGGGCTCGAACCTGCGACCTACTCGGTGTAAACGAGTTGCTCTACCAACTGAGCTAAGCGTGCGTGCCCCGTCTCGGTCTCGAACCTGTGCCAGTGAGACACCGTAAGGACCGTTTAGAGAATTTTAGTGTAGCAGAGTTAGGCCTCTCGGTCAGGGCTCCGATACTTGACAAAAGTAAGTATAAGGTGTATTATTTACAAACCATCGCTTCGTTCTTCTTCAGTAGGTATGCGGGTTGCGATGGTCCCGCGGATCCTACGAAAAAGGAGAGACTACCATGCGTGAATTGATTCTCTGCCGCCCCGAACATGGCGGCAGCTGCCATCTGAATGAGGTCATGGACGACATGGTCAAACTCGCATCCAGACGCCTCAAGATCTATTACACATATGTCAGACTTGGACCCACGCGGTTCATTCTGCACACGACCTCGAAAGACACTTATCTCAAGCTCGGACTCTTTTCCGAGAACGGCTTGCAGAATCTCGTGAACCTATTCGAGGAAGAGTTCGAAAAGGGCAAGTGCAACGAAATGCTCGTTGCCGAACCCGACAAGAATGGAGGACTGGTGGTGACCAGAATGATCAACGACATCAAGGACATCGTCACCTTTCACCTCTCTCCCGCCCACTAAGCGCTGACGCGCTTTCGCCCGCCCCAGTTTTCCGTACTGGGGCGGTTTGCTATTTGACTTCACAAAATAACTGTTACAACGAAGCGTCTCGGTCTATCTCACTACCATGTGCCCCCGCGAGGAATCGAACCTCGATCTAGAGCTTAGAAGTCTCCTGTTCTGTCCGTTGAACTACAGGGGCCTAGTCCATAGGCTTACGGCCGAGGGCAATAGGTGGAAGTGCACCATACCATAGTATACGGCTATTGCGAGAATGATAAGGGTAAACACTATAAGGTAGCGCTTCATAAGGGCGAGCGCCTGCATGCCAAAGCGGTGCGTGAGATATACCACCAGCGAGATGCGCACCGCCCGCCCAACAAAAAACCCGACGATAAACGGCGGGAAAGAAACGCCCAAAAAGCCGGCGGCAAGTACCACCACCTTTTCCGGTATCAGAGAAAAGGCTATCAAAACCATGGTGAGAAACACCTTGTCTTGAAATAGCGCCTGCGTGCGCTCAAAAACCTCGCCTAAGTGATAAAAATTGATGAGCGGCAGGCCGAGCTGGTTAAACAGTAAAAGCCCGACCAAGTAGCCGAGCCCCGCGCCTAAAACCGAAAACGGTATGGCAGTTGCAAGGTAGGTTTTCCACCGCGCGGGGTGCGCCAAGACAAGCGCGGTGAGGTAAATTTCCGGCGCAATGGGAAAAAAAATAGGGTCAGTGATGGCGCAAAACGCCAACCAAAAAACAGCGTGCGGCCCCTGCGCAAGCAAAATAAACTTCTGCCACTGCACTTCCCACCACGCGAGTAGCCGCAGGCGCATACCTAATGGGCGCGGCTCCCCGGCTCCCCTTTGGTCTCAAGCAATGCAAATGGCAACTCTCCGTCTCCGCCGACCGCAAGTATCATCGCCTGGCTCTCGAGCCCCATCATCTCTCGCGGTGATAAGTTGGTTATAAATGGGCACTTCTTCCCTACCAAAGTCTCCGGCTCAGGGAAATACTTGGCTATGCCCGAGAGCACTTGGCGCTCTTCAGAGCCAAAATTTACACGCAATTTAAGGAGCTTGTCGCTCCCCTCTATTTTTTCGGCGCTCTTAATTTCGCCTATGCGGATTTCTACCTTTTTAAGGTCGTCTATGCTAATTTGCTCCATGGTGTTTCATTTTGTCTAAATATGACTGCAAAATCAATGCGGCGGCGGATGCGTCGAGGCTTTTGCTCTCACCCTCCCGTGCAGCAGCGGCGCTGGTCATAAACTCCGGCTCGTATACCACCGGCACCTGTGCAAGCTCGGCGATGTCTTTTTTAAACTGCTCAATATCTTCCATCAGCAAGTTTGGCTCGTTTTTAAAGTTGCGCGACTCACCAATGACGACGCTCTCCACCTTGTGTTTGCGCACAAGGTCGGAAACTTCCTGCAGCGCTTTGGGCCCCGCCGCTACAGTAGCAAGTGGAAAGGCAAGAACCCCCGTGTCGTCGGAAACGGCGACCCCGATGCGCTTGGTGCCGTAGTCTATACCTAAATATTTCATGACGGTGACGATAGATTATTTATTATGCATCCCAAAAATTCTTACCGGTTTTATGAGCTTCAAAGTATGTTGGAATCGTATTGAAAAGAGGTTCGGGCAATTTATCCATTTCGTACCAATCCCATCGTTCGATTTTGTCAGGCTCCATAATTTGCGGCTCGCCGCTTTTCCAATCAGCAATCAAACCAATATCAACGTAGTGTTTTGGAGCGTAGTATTTCAAGTTAAGGAGACGTAAAAAGCGAATATTTTCAATCTCCATTCCTGTTTCTTCTTTAACTTCGCGTTTCGCACAACCTTCAAATGACTCCATATATTCCATGTGCCCACCCGGCCATGCATATTCGCCAGCACCATGTGAGCCCTTTCTTTTACCCAAAAGAACCTGGCCGTCTTTGACGATCATGACACCGATACCTACTTTTGGTCTTTGTTCTTGTTCCATAGTTCGAACTCTTTCATGGTTCTTCTATTTTATCACTTTTTAACTAAAGAAAAAATACTCCGAGAGGGATCACTTCTCGGAGTATTGCGTGTCTGCCACCAATATAGACAACCTCCCGTCTCTTTGTTATCGTGGGAGCGGATTAGTCACTCGTGAGGAACAAAACATGGCTATGGGCAGGATGACTCTCACTGACTTCACAAGGTACCTCGTTTTCCTGTTGCAAAAGGACAATGCCGCGGTACCGTGCAAAGACCAGCGTTTGTGGCACACACTGATGTATCAATTGAAAGAAGAAGCCGCCAACACCAGTGCACCGGCATGCGTGCAGGAGCTGTGGTTTGATTCTGACGATTCGTATCACAAATCGCCGGATGTCGCCCGCGTACTGCTGGCATTAAGTACCACAGGCGTGATTGAAGGTACCAGACAGCGGTACGAGGAGTGCAGATTGTCGGCTGTTGCAGCGGCAGCGCTGCAACGATACTTTTATGCTCTTGATGCGCCCACCAGGGAGTACCTGGAGGCGGCGGCTGTCAGGACAAGAAAGAGGATCGAAGCGGCAAGCACTACGTAGCCGCAACTTATGTTGAAATCACATTTTCAACCCGCGTCAAAGGCGCGGGTTTCTTGTTTTCATACATAGTGATGTAACATAGCAACATGAGGGAGGGGTGGCAGAGAGGTCTAATGCACCGCACTTGAAATGCGGCGTACCGCAAGGTACCGTGAGTTCGAATCTCACCCCCTCCGCCTTCGCTCGCCGAAGCGGCGAGCTACGGCGGACACAGTCCGCCGTTAGCGAACCGCGAAGGAGAGATTCGCCAAAATTATGTATTACGTCTACATTCTGAAATGCGCTGATGGAAAACCGTACACTGGTTGTACGGAAAACTTGGAAGAAAGATTAGAACGGCACAATAAAGGTTATGTTCCAGCTACAGAGAATCGATACCCTGTTGAACTCGTTACACACATAGTGTTCAACGACAAATATAAAGCCTTTGAATTCGAAAAATATTTAAAGTCTGGTTCAGGTCGAGCGTTCTTGAATAAGCATCTAATCTAAAAACTGATAAAATGAGTGAACCCCAAAGGGATTCGAACTATGGATCAAAAAACAATACAAACCTATAACCAAATGGCGAAGGAATACGATGATGAGACCATCGACTTTTGGGAACGGTTTCCTCGAACATTTTTTGATAAATTCGCTAAGCTCGTACATGGTAAAGTCCTGGATGTCGGAAGCGGTCCGGGAAGAGATGGTCTTTTGCTTAAAGAAAAAGGTCTTGAAGTGATCTGCCTAGATGCTTCCGAAGCAATGGTTAAACTTTGTGAAGAAAAAGGACTGCAATCTATAATTGGAGATTTCACGTCAATGCCGTGTGACGACAATTCGTTTGATGGAGCTTGGGCATATACCTCACTTCTTCATATTCCTAAAGTAGATGTTTCAAAAGCATTTAATGAGATTCGGAGGATACTAAAAGATAGGGGTATTTTGAGTCTCGGATTAATTGAAGGCGATACGGAAGAATATCGAGAAAGTTCCGGAGTGAATATGCCTCGATGGTTCAGTTTTTATAAAAAAGAAGAGATAGAACAATTACTTGCACAACACGGTTTTGAAATACTCTACTTTGAACAATTTCAGCCTCGGTCAAAAAATTATCTGAACTTTATTGCTCGGAAACAATAATTAAGATTTATGACAAAACTTAAACACACAAACAAGAATCTTGGTATCTCTCCAGAACGTCTAGCAGAACTCCTGCGTTCTACTTTGATAGCTTCAGCTGGTGCATCCACTCGTCTTGAAGGTTCAAAACTGTCAGATAAAGATGTGGAGCATGTAGCTAATATTGTTTTTGGGCAAAAGCAGGGATATCAAACAAAGTAGGATTTTCTTTGTAAATTCTACGTAAATCTCGTACAACTTTATCAACACTCCTGAAATTAAGACGCTTCGGTTCTAATTTCGGGACATCGCCTCCGCATTGACTACCTGTTAGTTTGGTGCTATTCAAACTCCGGGTTGAGCTGTGACCCATTTCCGATAATAGTAATAGTATGTAGTATGAAGGACACGTTTAAATCTATTCAAATTAAAAAAGTGCTTGGCTACCTTGCCATCCTCTCGTTGTTGCTGACTGTGCTGGCGACTCTTGCGCCAATGAAGATTGGCGCTGACAATACCGCCACAACCACCCTCTTTAGCGAAAAATTTACCGCGTATACAAAAAAAGTCTGTATGCCGGACGGCACCATTTTTGGTCCGTGGCAGGTAGTGTATGCAGGATATGGCTGTGTCAAAGTTGTCCCTAACTCCTGGTTAAAAGAAACTCCCAAGGCCGCGGCAAGTCCGGGCGAGACTCACGCGGCGCTTGTTACGGGTCCCACATTTTCTACCCCTTTCAAATATACTGTACGGTTGAAGACTATCGCGCAGTTGCGGACGGGCTCGGCACCAAACCCGTGGGAAGTCGGGTGGGTGATATGGAACTATACCGACGACAGCCACTTTTATTATTTTATAGCCAAACCAAACGGCTGGGAGTTGGGTAAAGAAGATCCCGCTTATCCGGGCGGGCAGCGGTTTCTCGCCACTGGCTTAACGCCCACATTCCCTATTGGTGTGGCTTATACGATAAGGGTGGCGCAAGACGGTTCGAATACAATCACGGTTTTTGTAAATAATAACAAAATCCTTTCGTTCACCGACATGGAAAACCCTTACACCTCCGGACAGATAGGATTATATACCGAAGACGCTAGTGCTAAATTTACCAATGTGGTAATTTCCGACTTATAAATCACCTGCGGTCGGTGTGTTTTAGGATGTATACTACAAGCATATGGCCGAGGCGGTACAACAGGAGTACACGTGGACCGTTACGACGCACGAGCACAAAGAGCGCTCCAACGATTGGTACTGGGCGCTGGGTTCTATTGCGGTATTGGGTGCCGCCGCCGCGGTCTTTTTTGGCAACGGACTGCTGGCTATCATACTTATCATCGGGCTTGGTTCTATCGGCTTTTTGGCGGCACGCGGGCCGCGCGAGCACACGGTGCGCATGGGGCCGCGCGGTGTCTCGGTAGACGGTACCCGCTACCCGTGGGAGTCGGTGCACTCGTTTTGGGTCGAGCACGAGGTTGCACAGCCGCGGCTTTTCTTGAGCATGTCGGGAGTGTTGTCGCCGCACGTGACCGTCGAGCTTGAAAACAGCGCCGATGGCGACCAGCTGCGCGAGTACCTCAAGCAGTTTGCAAAAGAAGAGGAACACGGCCCGCGCCTGGGCGAGCACCTCGCGGAACTCTTTGGACTCTGATATTGTGTGGCATAACGCCCGCCGGGCAGAGGCCCTCTGGGCGGCGCCCTCGTCGTTCAATGGATAGGACGTATCCTTGCGGAGGATATGATGCGGGTTCGATTCCTGCCGAGGGCACCAGACAGGAAAAGTCAAAGAGTTTTGGTTCGCCTCGCTTCGCTCGGCGACTAATTCGTATTCAACTTTGGGGGTAAAAACGAATTCACGGTTTCGCATTTTGGGGGAAGAAAATTTTTTAATCCAATACTGAAACTCAGAAAAGGCCCTAAAATAGGGGTTTTTTCTGTTTGACTTGACTTCCAAGCCCGTATATGCTATGCTGTTTGTGTCATCGGAATTCCAAAAACCCGCTGATCTCTGCCGTATGAGTGCGGCTGAGAACAGCACATTCCCAAAGGAAGGAGTAACGACCATGAACAAGAAGGGTTTCGTTCTTTTCGGCAAGGCCGTGGCGCTCGTTTGCTCGATGGCTGGCCTCGTATTCACAATTACGGGGCAGTACCACGAGTCCTCGATCGCATGGAACGGTGCGGCGATAGCTCTCTGGGCCGTTTCGTTCGCCGCATAGCCTGCGCTTCGCCTCGACCTCATCGCCGCGCTATTCTCCGGAGTAGCGCGGCTTTCTATTTTTATTGAAAAATTATTTGATTTCATATAAGATTCGGCTGGTATTCGCTTCGAGAATTTTTGGATTGAATGCCGCCAAAGAAAAACTTGAAATTGTCAGCGGTGCGGCTCCCCGCCTGCGCCGAGGCTTCGGCGGGCAGGCGCCGCCTTTCCGAATTTTCGCGGGCCTTCGCCTCGCCGAAGCGGCTTCGGCCACGCAGGCGGGGGATTTTTTCGGAAAAATGCGTTCGGACTAATTCAAGAATACTGCACCAGTTTGCCAGGGTGGCACATTTTCCAGTCTTAACCAGTCTCGCCCGCATTGTCGGTTTGAGCGGGCTCAAGCGAGCTTGCGCATGTACCACATTGTGATACAATCTGGGCATATTGGATAACCACACGAGTCTATGATGACCAAGCAGGAAATGGTGCGCGCACGCGTCGAGGCGGCGACGAAGAAGAAAGCTGAGACGATCTTGAAGCGCCTGGGCCTCAGTCACAGCGCGTTCATCAACATGAGCTACCACGCCGTGATCGAGATGGGGGGCATTCCCTTTTCGACACGCATTCTGAATGCCGAGACAAAGGCAGCGATCGCGGAAGGCCGTCACGAGCATGAGCGCGGTACGCTCACCTCGTACGCGTCAACAGCGAAATTGATCAAAGACGCACTGAGTGAATCTGACTGACCGGCTCTATGCGCCTTCGCCAGCAGACCAACAAATTCAAGAAGGACCTCAGGCGCATGGTGCGCCGGGGTGCACGGGTCGACGACCTCGCTGCCGTAATCGATATTCTTGCCGCTGATACGGCCTTGCCCAAGGCGTGCCGCCCACACAAATTGGTAGGTGACTATGCCGATCTCTGGGAGTGCCACATCGCGCCTGACTGGCTCCTTATCTATGAATTGCCGGAGGGAGTCGTACTGCTCCATCGCACCGGTACACATGCCGACCTATTTGACTGATAGTCACAATTTCCCCCCCCATCACGATTTTCGACCTGTGTGGTACTGTATCCCTTGATGATCTCCTTCACGAACGACTCCAACCGAAATGTTCGATTCTTGTCCCGGGTGGGGGCACCAAGATAGCGAGAATAAATAGACGTTAAGGGGAATAAAAAATTAATCATATAATCTAAATTATTTTATGGAACAAGAATCACGAATATATAAATTTTTTATGACCTTGCCTTTTTGGTGGATACTGTTAACAGCTATCTATGTTGGTCTAACATTTTCAGGCTGGTTGTATGCGGCAGCATTACTGGGTCTGTTCGTTCCTATCGGGGTGTGGGATATGCTATTCTTTAGATTCGCAATTTCAGGATACCCCGTCGGAGGAATTGGCCTATGGGACTTTGCCATTGGTTTTGTGTTAGTCTTGCTGACTATTTTTGGTGGGGAATGGCTTATTCGTAAGATCAAATTATCTCCTGCCATGAAAATTTTTGTTATTCTTGGCATACTTTTTGCGCTAACTATTGTGGTTGATTTTGTTCTCTGGGGGAACTGGCAGACGCTAGAACTTCTTAAAGTAGGTGGCGAGATAACGATATAATTATGCTAAATCTGCTATGTTTTGTTCAAATTCTCGTAATAGTTTCTTAGAGCTTCCTCTTGTATTTTATGTAAATGTATACTCGGCCTTTTAGATGCAATTAAATCAATTGCTTCCTTTGGTTTATACCCTCTTTGTATCAAATAAGCCGATACCAATGTGGGCGCACGCCCATGACCGTTTTTGCAATGTACATAGATCTTTCTATTTTGAGATACGAGTTTTTGTATTGACTCCGCGCCGAAAGAAAGTTGGTCTTGAGTGGGAGCCATTTGATCAACCACTGGAATCCAAACATATATATCGACGCCAAATGGAACATCGAGACGGTTTTCTTCGAGTGATATATCGGCAGTTATGTTTTCTTTCTTCAACACGTCGGCAAGACCCATGACACAACACTGATTGGTGCCGATATAGATGCCATCGGTAATGTAACTATATTCCAGTATCGGCGTTTTCGGGTGAGTATGATCCATACTAATATTCGATTAAACCGTTTAAATCTTACCCAAAAAGCCGAAATAACATGCGCAAAAGTTTTTTTGAACGCGGGTTTAATGCACGCCCTTGGTATGTTTGAGCGGCCCGCTTATTGATTCTTGCGGCGGTCGGGTACGGATAAATCTTAGCAAATAAATCGGCAAGAGACAGGTGGTGTGTCTGCGCCAATATAAGTTCCTGTATAAGTTCACCGGCATGTGGAGCAATCATCGTCCCGCCCAATATGTTCCCTTTCTTTGAAACATAAATATTTAACAGGCCATCGCGATAATCGTCTGTGATGGCGCGATCATCATGAGAGAAATGTTCTGTAACTGTTTCGTACTGGACACCGCGCTCTTTAAGCTCCTCGGTGGAAATGCCGAATGTTGCAATTTCCGGGTCGGTGAATGTAACCCAAGACAGGTTGTCGTTAACGAGCTTCTGTTTAAACGGGGAAAACCAATTATGGATGATGGTACTGGCATGAAGTTCGGCTGCGTGCGTAAATTGATATTGTCCGGCGACATCACCGCACACGACAATATTTTTATTGGTTGTGCGCAGGTACTGGTCGACTTTCAGTTTCTGCCCGCTTTCCTCAAGTTCGATATGAGCCTTTCCCAGATCAAGGCCTTCAATAGCAAGCTGCCTGCCAATACCTACAAATAATGAGTCCACCGGAAGCGACAGTTCACGCCCCAAAACTTCCACGACGAGCTCTCTGCCCTCTCGTATATTTTTTGCCCGAGCATGGAAAAGGATATTCATTCCTTCGCCCACCAGTCGCTTATACAAAATATCGGTAATATCTTTATCCTCTTTTGGAAGAAATTTTTCTCCTTGTTCAAGAATGGTAACCTGTGAACCCAGGCGTTGAAACGCTTGTCCGAGCTCTATACCGATAGGGCCCCCGCCTATGACGACAAGATTTTTAGGAAGAAAATCTATGTTGAAGATATTTTCATTGTTAAAGACCCGCGTATGCTCTATTCCCGGCAATGATATAGCGCGTGGTCGCGACCCCGTTGCCAACACAATACGCTTGCCTTCATACGCCACGCCTCCGACCATAACCTTATTTTGACTAATAAATTTAGCTTCCCCCAGAACGACCGACATACCGCTTTTCCGAAACCAATCGGCATTTTCATGCTCGCGGATGATATCCTGCCTACTTTTCACATACGCCATAACCGCCCGCATGTCCACCGTACCGGTATGGGTAATCCCAAATTTTTTAATGGTATGTCCCGCATGTACCGCGCGAGCGACATGAATAAGCGCTTTGCTTGGTACACAACCAAAATTCAAACAATCGCCGCCGATGCTCTTATCACTTTTATCAATGAGCAGGGTTGACAATCCTATGCGGTTTGCAAAAGCGGCGATATTCAACCCTCCGGAACCGGCGCCGATGACCATAACATCAAATATTTTATTTTTCATGTTTTTACCTTGATGCTATCCTCGTACTTACATACCAGCTTATAAAAATTACGGCTGCGGCAAGAAAAACCAGCGGTTGCAACCACACAGGCAGTGTTCCCGCGTACGCAAATACAAAGGCAAATGGCGTGACCCCGATTACCGTAGCAAAAAAATATGAACGACTCCCTATATTAGAAAAAAGGCCAATGGCATATGACAATATATCAACCGGTATGAGCATCCTAAGAAAAACAATCGTCCAAAACATGTTTTGTGTTGAGAATCGTTCCTCAAATCTGTTTAGCTTATCAATGGAAACAAGTTTTTCCACCAGTGGTTTGCCAAAATATCGCGCAATATGAAGAGCTATTTGAGCGCCGATTGACCAGCCGATAATAGAAAGTATGGCGGCCGCAACCCACCCCCATAGACCAGCGGCCACGGGGATAAGCGGGATGGTTGAAATTGGCGCGACCACTACCGCAAGTATGGTGATAAAAACATAGGCTGCCATGCCAAATGCCCCGCCGCGTTCCGCAAGCATGTTTATTTCACTCGCATATATTGTTGCCATAAATGATAAAAAAACAAAAAGGGCGAGCACGAGCGCCAGGCTAAATACTGATGCAACGGCATTTTTATTAAAAATATGATTGGCGCTTTTCTCCATATATTTATTCAACAATCACATCTATTTTGCTTCCAAAAACTTTTGAAGCTTTTTCCGTATAGAGCGCTATATTATCTTTAAAATACGGCGGGTGCTGTTTTTGAATTTGTGCGACAATATAATAACCAATGGCCATCATAGCGGCGTACCCGGCATCTTTTGGAAGCGGTATAGAAAGTCTCCTATCTGGCTCGCCCCACATAGTATTTTCCTCGCCAAAGCTCACAAAAAGCTCGTTCGAAGGCACTACGGTTACCGCATGTTTCATATATTCGCTGGTTTCCACATCGCGAGCAATCTTTCTTCCGAAAAGCTCAATGAACTTTACTTCAAGCATTCGTACAATACCTGAAAACCTTGGAGGAACGATGAAAAAATAGGAATCATACTGCGAAAAGTCTGGGAAGATAATGGTGTCTATCTGTTCTTTAATAAATTCCTGTATTTTCTCCGGGTCTTCGTTCGTTTTCCCTAAAATCATTCCCAAATAGGTAGAGGTATTATAGGTATACGGCTCGCGATTTTTTGGAAATATAAATATATCGCCAGACTCGACAAATTCTTTTACGGGCGCATCAGAATTGTTGGTAATGAGAGTAACTTTCTTGCCGAGCTCTTTCGCCCGCTTTGCTATAATCGGCGCGTGTTTCCCGCCGGACGCGGAGATAAGAATTACACCGTCAATATCGGGGATGTACTTTAGTTTACTTTCAAAATTACTCTCTGAAGCGAAGACTGCGTCTGTGTCTTCAAAAATAATTCTCCCGGTTGCTTCAGCATTACCAGACCCGACCACGAGCGGGCGTTTATACTTTAAAATATCTAATTTCGGCAATGCTTGTTTTTGAAAAAGTTCAAGTGCGCCCAAGACCGCCACATCCAAGTCGGGAATGGTGTTTAAAGTAAATGTATTAAGAATATCAATGTTTTTATGATTCATAATTTTAAGTACTATATTTTATGTCCGCCAAAAACAGCGCGAAGCATGGAAAGAATTTTTCCCGTAAATGTCGGGTTCTTTTTTGAGCGTACACGGAAGAGATACGAATCTTTTATGACAGGAGCAGAAACGTCGAGCTCTTTTGCAGTCTGTACCGTCCATTCTCCCTCGCCGGTATGAGCCACGGTACTGGATGCTTTTTTCAAGTCATCGCCATACTCTTTAAACCCCTCTTCCAGCCACCCGGTAAGTCGTGAGGTAATAATGCTGTTTTGATTGTACACATTGGCAACCTCTCGCAGACGAAACTTAAACGGCGCTTTTTGAAGTATTGCAAACCCTTCCGAGAGCGCCTGCATCATCCCATACTCAATGCCGTTATGAACCATTTTTGCGAAGTGTCCCGCTCCAGCCGCTCCCATATGTCCAGAAGTCGTATCAGACATCGCGTCAAAAATTGATTTACTGTTCTCATATATTTTTTTATCTCCCCCCACCATAATGGCAAATTTTCCAAGGGCGATAGAGACTGGTCCGCCGGAGACGCCCACATCGAGAAAATGGATTCCTTTTGCTTTCAATCGCTTTCCTCGACGAACAGAGTCTTTATAGAAAGAATTACCACCGTCAATTACGGTGTCGTCTCTTTTGAGTAATTGTGAAAGGCCATTTTGCTTCATCCCGGGCGAAGTCGATTGACCAAAGAGTATCTCGTCCACCGGTTTCCCGGCCGGGACCATAAGCCATATGGTTCGCGGAGGGGAAAGTTTTTCCACAAATTCCGAAAGAGAATATGCGCCGACCACGCCTTCTTTCTCAAGCTCTTTTGTGGCTTCAGGCGGCGTGTTGAATCCAACAACCCTCCATTTTTTTATACTTAGGCGTCTTGCAAGATTGGCACCCATTTTCCCTAAACCGATAATGCCAATCTCTCCGATGTGGTTGCCTACTTCTTTATCTGCACTGTCTGACAATTCTCTCGTGAAAGACGGGCCGGGGGTACTGTCGGGTTTATATTCGGTCAAAGGCACGAGATTTTGCCTCCATCCCTCTACTACCGGATCGGTAAATTTCCAAGATACCAGCACCTCATCGGAAGAGATAAACAAGGTTTGGTCACCTCCCATGGCAGTATTGATAATTTTTGAATACTCTTCTATATACTGAACTTTTGTCTCTTTTTCATACAAAAAGAAAGAGAAAACGCGTTCTTCTATGGCTTTTTCAAAACCTGGTTTTTTTGTCCAAAAATGTATGATGACTTCATCGTTTGGTTCAAGACGAAACACAATTCTGTTTGGAGCATGCGGCCTTTGTGCACACAGAAGACATATTTTTGGGTGCCTAAGCGTCAATACTATTTCTTTACGGGCTTCTCCCATGCGCTTCCCAGCTTCCATATATATGGGAATCCCGCTCCAACGAGGATGCAGGAGCTCTGTTTTTAGAGCGAAGTATGTTTCCGTCTCCGAATTTTGAGCTACCCCCTTTATATCTTTGTAGTTACGGTACTGTGATCTGAAAGTTTCTTTCCGCAGGGTTTCCTCTGTCCACGGTTTAAGCGTTTCCAAAATAGTTGCTCTGTTTTTCCGTATCCCGCCAGCATTCATATCGGCAGGGTACTCCATAGTAATCGCGGCCAGCATGGTAAGAATATGGTTTTGTCCGACATCACGAAGCGCTCCGACTGAATCATAAAAACCTCCTCTGTCTTCTACCCCAATAGATTCAAGCAGGCGGATATCAATCCGCTCAATCATGGTGTTGTCCCAAGCATTCTCAAAAAGATTATTTGAGAAACGAAAGTTTTCTATTCCCTGAATAATTTCCTTGTATAAGTAATGGTCGATTCTATACATTTGCTCTTCTTTGAAATAAGTGGAGAGGAGCGATTGCAGTTTTTTGGCGCTTGACAGATCCGTCCCGAATGGTTTTTCAATCAAAATACGGCTCCACCCCATATCTCCTCCGCAGGGCAAGTTAAGTTTTGCTAGAGCGAGATTTTTGAAGATTCGCTCATACGAAGACGGCGGTACGGCAAGATAAAAAAGTTTATTGGCGCATATACCCCAACCGTTTTCTATCTCTGCAATGCGGTCTGATAAAGATTGAAACGCTCCCACGTCCTCGAATGTTCCTGCGTGATAGGTGAAGAGTTCAAAGAAACGGTCAATCTTTTTATCTTCTATTTTTGAATCTGCATGTTTTTTTACCGCTTGGAGAATCAGATTTTTAAACTCTTTATCCGAAAACTCTCTTCGTGAAAACCCTATGACAGACAAGCGTTCCGGCAAGCGACCATGCTGAAATAGGTGCCAAAGGGACGGTATAATCTTTTTGGCGGCCAAATCTCCCGTTACACCAAAAATAGTGAAGATGGAAGGCGTATTTTTTATGTTTTCACTACTCATTGTCTTTATGTTGCCATTATGCAAGCAACCCCATAACCTGAAAGATATACCCGACAATGATTAACATGATACCCGCAATCCCCATGATTCGCTCCGTCCCCATTTCTTTTACGACACGAGAATCAATCGCGTGCTCTTTACGCGCACGATCGTGCACCTGAAGAACGGTATAGGCAATCAGAACGGTTCCGATGACATCAAGAGTAATTCCGATAATTAAGAAGGCTGTCATACAAATATTTTTTTAGTAAGATACATTGAAAGAGGCAGTAAGAAAGTCATTTGAAGAATCGGGGTAAGGCCGACCTTTAGATACGGAATAATCGGCATACCCTCCGCATAAGCCCATCGCTCGAACAGCAAGGCGCGCCATTCAATCCCTACGGCTATTAAGAATCCAATGACGGCAAAAACGGCAAAATCTTTTTTGTTTAGCGTAGAAATCCAATTACGGTCATTTTTTAATAACGCGACAATAAAATAAACAAATAAGGTAACGGCGACATCGCCTATGGTGCCAACTACACATATCGGGAAATGCAAAGAAAAAGATGCATACCCTTGGTACAAAGGCGCTTGCATATTCTCCCAGACGACATGCAGAACAAACGCAATAAGAGATAAAAAAATAATTTGTTTTCCTACTTTCATATACAACAGCTTAGTTTAGAAATATCTTTCGTAAATGAAAGTGCGACAATCTTTATCGCCTCCGATAGAGTAGGAAACATCGGGAGCGAATTGACCACATCGTCAATCGTATTTTTGTTTTTTATGAGCATCATCGCCTCGGCAATCAGCTCGCTCGCATTTGGAGCGAGAATATGAACGCCTAAGATTTGTTTTGTGTGCGGATGGATCGCCATTTTTATCATTCCCTCGGTGCGATGAGTAATGATCGCTTTCGGTACATCGGCAAGCGAAACGGTGCGGCAGGCGCACACCCCCATTTGCTTCATCTGCTCGTCCTCGGTGAAGCCGACACCGGCGAGTTGTGGGTCGGTAAAAATAGCGTAAGGGACAGTGTGATAGTCAATAAACAATTGCGCGTCTTTGAGGGCGTTTTCAGCGGCGAGCGTGCCCTCGCGTCCGGCGGTTGACTCCAGCCGCAAGGGTCCGCTCGTAACATCGCCGACCGCAAAAATATTTTTGTTGGAAGTTTGAAAATTTTGATTAACGATAACCGCCTGCCGCTTATCTACTTCAACGCCGGCCAAATCAAGTCCCAGTCCTTGCGTGTTGGGTGTTTTGCCCGCCGCCAAAAGTATTTCATCTCCCGATACTTCTTCCGATTTTCCATTTACGAGATACGAGATTATCTTTTTATCGTTTTCTTTTCGCGCGCTTTTCACCTCGACATTGGTCTTGATGGTAATTCCTTCTTTTGACAACACTTCGGCGAGTCGGTCGGTGAGCGTTTTTTCAGAGTGCGGAAAAATTGAATCGCCGCGTTGTAAAATAGTTACCTTTGTGCCAAAACGGCTGAACATTTGGGCAAATTCCAAGCCAAGCGGGCCCGCGCCGATGATAACCAATTCTTTCGGCTGACGCGGAAGGCGCAGTGCCTCAATATGCGAGACAAATCCTACTTCTTTAATTCCTTCAATCTCCGGAACATTGGCGGTCGAGCCGGCAGCGATAATAAATTTTTCCGCGCTCAACTTTTCGCCGGCTTGCCCCGAGCTTGTCGAGCGGGTCACTTCCACCTCGTTTTCGGAAACAAATGTTGCTTTTCCCTCAACGAGCGTTACATACTCTAGACTTTTCAGTACCTTCTCGTATTTTTCTTGACGCAATTTGTCCACAAGCGAGAGTTCATCTTGCACGACTTTTTGAAAATCAAAACTTTTTACTTCAAGCTCAACACCGGCGACGCCGTGATGTTTGGCGTGGTGCAAAATTTCTCCGGCCCAGAGAAGCGTCTTTGACGGTACGCACCCGACATTGACGCAAGTGCCGCCGAGCGGAAGCCCGTCATTGATGATCGCCGTTTTCGCCTTCAGTTCGTTGGCACGGATAGCGGAGGCAAATGCGCCTGCGCCGCCGCCGATGATGATTAGGTTAAATTCTTGCATAAAGTTATGCGGGAAGACGCTCCTTGAGCATATCAGCAACGGCGGAAAATGTATATTGATTAAAGGTAATCCAACAGACAGTCATAATTTATAAATTGGAATAATTGATAGCCGTAGGAGATAAGCAGTCCGATTTTCCCGGAGACCAAAAGTATGCCGAGGAACACCAGGAAGATACCGCCGATAATTGAAATAGCGTTAAGATATTTAGAAATATTTTTGATGTAGCGGGAAGCCGAACCGATGCCAATGGCAATGAGCAAAAACGGAATTGCCAAACCGGCGGAAAAAACGGTAAGCAGCAGTCCGCCCTGCAGGGCGCTGCCGGAGGTAGACGCTAAAAGTAAAACGGAGCCCAATATCGGCCCAACACACGGAGTCCAACCGAAAGAGAAAGCCGATCCGAGGATAAAAGAGTTTATCGGTTTTCCCTGCTTAAAAAGAGCCGGGACTTTCAACTGCTTTTCTCGCATTAAAAACGGAATTTTCAACACATTCAACATGAACAGCCCGAAGATGATGACAAAAACTCCCCCAATTCTCCCAAGCCACAATCGATACGGGGCGAGAAACGAGGCCGCGATAAAGCCAACGAGCGTTCCCATAATAATAAAGACTGCACTGAACCCAAGCATAAAGAAGAGACCATTGAGTAAAATTTTCCAGCGCGCGCGCTTCGCCTTTTCCGGGTCTTTAAGGTCATCCAAGGACGCTCCGCTGATAAACCCTAAATAGCCGGGCACCAACGGGAGAGTGCAGGGCGCCAAAAAAGTGAGCATACCAGCGATAAAGGCGGGGATGATAAGTGATAAGTCCATAATTATTTATCTAATTTATGATGATATTAATTTCTGAATCTTTTGGCGAATTTCGTTGATATCCATCGGCCCTCGCTTATGCTCTGCAATGGCGCCGTTCCTGTCAACAAAAATCGTTTCGGGCATTGAAAAACCGCTGATGGCCTGATAAAACGAATCGCCTTGGTCAAGAAGAAAAATCAAATCATTGCTCGTGCCTTGCATATCGGTGTAACCTTTTGCCACTGCTAGGCTCTCTTGCCTGTTTATCGCGATAATAACAACTTTGTCGCCGAATTCTTTTTGCGCCGTTACGAAATCCGGAAGTTCTTTTCTGCAAAAAGGGCACCACGCCGCCCAAGCATTGATCACCAACGGTTTGCCCGAAAAATCGGCAAGGGTTACTGTTTTTCCATTATAATCTTTCAAGGCAAGATTTTTAATGGATGAATCCAGGCTCACGATGCTTACATCGGCGGGTTGACTTGAACTACCGCGCTGGAGAACTATAACGATCACTCCCAAAACAACCGCGACGATCGCAATAGAAATAATTATTTTTGCGTTCATAGATTTTAGAATAGATTATTACAATTCATTGTAATAATTCCGTGTCGGGATGCGCGGCAACCCAGGAAAACCAGAACGAGCCGAACGGATTGATGCGCTCACGCGTCCCATCGGCTTTCTTTTCATAGAGGCGAATAGCGTCAATGTCTTTCTCATATTCCGCGATAATTATTTTGCCTTGAAAAGAATCTTCAACTACTCCAATTTTCTTGACCGCCGTCGGCCAATATGCCTTGGCTTTACCGTCCACCACTATTCCCAAAACAAACTCTTTTTCACTCAGCCGATTATCTTTTTTATCGACCGGGAAAAAAGTGCCGGGTGAAGTATAGTAGTCCCCATACGGGTCTTGTCCGTAAAATCTTGCCGCTCCGGTGTCTTGCGAAAGCACCTCGCCATTCGGATGAAGTTTCCGCCAATCCCCGAATCGAATCTGGTCTGACGGCAAGACTTCAAGCCGCGTTCCGGTCTTTTCTCCAACGATTGCTTCGCCTAAAATCTGCGACCACAACGAATCGGTTTTGCGGTCATACATTACCAAGTTGGAATTCCAAAGCTTGCCGGATGTGCCGAATTCCACTCGTTCTCCGTCCACCATTGGGGCAAAAACAATTCCCGACAAACACAGCGGGCAGTAGGTAACGAGCACTCGCCGGCCGTTAATAGTATCGTTGACGATTTCGTGCCACACCAAAATTTGAAATGGATAAAAACGGCTCACGTTGTCCATTTCAAGCGCCAGACCGGGCTCGGTGTCTTGCAACTGCTTGCTCGCCTCACTGATAGAAATAAATTTTGGACGGTCAATGGAGGGAATGCCGTCTTTTGCGGGACCGCCGCCCAGGATAGAATCCAAGGGAACACTATGTTTTACTCCGTTTGTAACCATAATTTCTTTATTTACTTCACCGCCGTTGTCTAGAATCGTGATTGTTTCTTCTTTGGCTTCTCCACCTTTCGGCAAAGAAAAATCGTCTCTTATAAATCGCTGCCACAATATAACGGCAATCGTCGCGATAAAAATAACTATAATTATTGCGCTACTTTTTTTCATGGATTTTTTCCCAAAGTTCTAACCCTCTTCGGAACAGTCTCCAGTCTTTGCCAAGACATTTTAAGCAACTCCCAAAACGTTCGCCCGCTTTTAAATATTGTTTATTACCGCAGGGCACGCATATATAAAGACCGTCCTCAGGTACCGTTGCCCCTACTTTATACGTATCTGCTTGATTTTGTTTTCTTGAAAATAATTTCATTGATGTATAGGTTTAATTGATAAGCGAGGTAATATCTGATTCCTGGATATCTCCGGGAATAGTACGAACAAGGTTACCGTTTATATCTATCAGAAGATGGGTATTGGTGTACTGAATGCCGAAAGCGCGCGAGATGCGGCCGCTAGGATCAAGCGCGATGGGGAACGTAATGCCTTTTGTTGCGATAAATTTTTCTATGGTTGACTCTGATTCCTGAAGATTAACCCCGACAACCTCCACCTTATCCTTGTATTTTTCATAAAAACGATTAAGGTTCGGCATATCGCGGCGGCAGTTTGGACACCACGAAGCCCAAAAATCAACCACGACTGGTTTCTTTCCCCTAAACTCCGCGAGTGTTATCGTGCCACCACCCAACTTCTGTAGCGTAAAATCCGAAACGGCGGCAGTATGCACTGAAGCGGTACCGGGAGTGGCATTGCTACTGGAGAATTTGCCGAACACCAAAAGACCTACCACAACCACCACTACGCCCACGATAAGAAATTTTGTACTCATATGCTTGGACTTTACGTAATCCCCAAAAGCTTTCGAAGTTTTGGCTCGTCAAAACCCGTTACCATCTCATTATCGACCAAAATGACCGGTACGCCCATTTGGCCACTTTTTTGAATCATTTCATCACGTCTCGCAGAATCTTCCGAAACGTCATAGTCAGTGAACGCAATAGTGTGTTCCTTGAAAAATTCTTTAGTCGCATGACAGAAGTGACACGTTGGCGTTGAATACATAATTACGTTTTTCATAGTGTTTTTAAGTTATTTTTTAATTACATTACTTTGATAATTCTTTTACTCACGGGCCTTTTTCAATGCTCGTGCCCACCACAAAAGCTGGGTGATCATGGTTTCTGCTTTCTTTGACTGCGAAGCAAATAGGTCTTTAGCTTCCGTCTTGCCGAATACCACTGGAAAATACTGTTCACCCGGAATGTGTACGGCCGCTCGGATAGGTGCCATTTGAAGCTCGATGGCATTCATGCGCAACTGTTCAATGGCGCGCGCACCTCCGGCGCTACCATAACTCACAAAGGCAACCGTCTTGTTATTCCATTCCGGATACACCCAATCCAGCGCGTTTTTTAGCACGCCGGATGTTCCGTGGTTGTATTCGGGCGTGACGATGACAAAAGCATCGCCTTCTTCTATTTTTTTGGTAAAACGCGCGACCGCTTCGTTTTTATATGGTTCTTGTTTGAATGACGGACTTACTGCTTCATTAAAAAATGGCATTTCGTAGTCGCGCAAGTCAAGCACTTCAACCACGACCCCTTCCTGTTTCCCGATTTCTTCGGCAATCCACAGAGCAGCCTTGTCACTAAATCGACCCTCACGAGTGCTACCGGCAATTACTTTAATAGTAAGTGATGCGTTGTTTTTCATATTACTTTTACATTACACTGATAATCTTCTTAATTTTTGGGTCCTCTATCTTTGGCCTGTAGCACATCATCTGCCCCATCTTTTCGCCCTCGATCATTCTCGACATCTCAAGTATCCGCAGGTGTTGCGATACTGCCGATACTGAAATATCCAGGACATTGGCAAGGTCGGTGACACACAATTCCCCTTGTTCGATAAGAAGTTTTATAATAAGAAAGCGATTCTGGTCTCCAAGCAAACCAAACACATCGACCAAAGAAGTGCTTTGTGCCTTAAGGGTTTCCTTAATTTTTGATATTTGCGCTGGTTCTAACATATTTAAGTATTTGCGTTAATGCTTAAATATTACTCCCACCCATAACAATAGTCAAATCCATCATGTGGATAACCGAACCGTACCATTCGCTTCGCTACTATCCTCTCGGCAGGAATCGAACCTGCATCGCCTCCTTCGGAGGGAGGTATCTTATCCATTAGACTACGAGAGGTCTCTGCGTAAGAGTACCTACGCCTTGAGTCAGCCCACAGCTAGGCAAGCATCCGCGCTACCTTGGCCTTGCGGCGGGCGGCGGTGTTCTTCTTTATGATGCCTCGCTTCTGCGCTTTGTCTATCGCTTTGTAGGCAGCGGCGAGCGCCGCTGTGTCGCCCTGCTTTGCGCTGCGCGCCGCTTTGAGCGCGGCGCGCAGCGCGTCTTTGCGCGCATCATTAAACACCTTGCGGCGCAAACTTTGGCGGTAGGCTTTTTTAGCTGACGATGTAATTGCCATGAGCCCATACAGTACCCCATAAAGATGCCGAGGGCAAGAAAGTGACGTTTTGCGCAGGACAACCTATAGTGGAGGGATGATAGGCAAGCTCACCGGGATATTCTGCGGCACCACCCCCGAGGGGGCTGCCATTGTAGAGGTGGGCGGAGTTGGCTACGCGGTGCGGGTGCCGCTTGCGACGCTGAACAGTATGCACGCAGACCGCAAAACCTTTTCTCTTTTTATACATACCGCGGTGCGCGAAGACGCGATAGACCTCTATGGCTTCCCCACCGAAGAGGAGTTGGCATTTTTTAAAGAGCTCTTGGGAGTGTCGTCCATCGGCCCCAAAACGGCGCTCGGCATACTCAACATAGCCGACGTCGCGACATTAAAGCGCGGCATCGCCGCGGGCGATGCCGCCATACTTACCAAAGTGTACGGCATCGGCAAAAAAAGCGCGGAGCGCATTGTGGTGGAATTGCGCGACAAGCTCGCGAACGAAAGCAGGGCCCGCGGCGAAAAGGTTGGCACGAGCGAAGATGCCGAGGTCATAGAGGCCTTATTGGCGCTTGGTTACGGCGCGGCCGAAAGCCGCCAGGCGCTAAAAAAAGTCGATCAAGAGCTTGTCGGGGTGCGCGAGCGCCTTTCGGCGACGCTCAAAAAGCTCGGCTCGGCCTCATAGGCGATATGCTGAAAGAACTGGTAAAAAAACTCATACCGACCCCGCTACTGGAGCGATACCACTACGCACTCGCGGTGTTGGGGACACTCGTGTATCGCAACCCGTCGCACAAACTGATGGTCATAGCGGTCACCGGCACCAAGGGCAAGTCAACGGTGGTTGAGCTTATCCGGGCGATATTTACCGAGGCCGGCTACACCGTGGCAGTGGCAAACACTATCCGATTTGCCATAGGGGGCGAGAGCGAGCCGAACCTTTTTAAAATGACCATGCCGGGGCGCTTTTACTTGCAAAAGTTTTTACACAAGGCGGTTGCGGCAGGCGCCACGCATGCGGTTATAGAAATGACCTCGGAGGGGGCGCGCCAACATCGGCATGTCGGCATAGAGCTCGACGCACTGGTGTTTTTGAACCTGCAACGCGAGCATATAGAGTCGCACGGCAGCATGGAGCAGTATGCGGAGGCAAAATTATCCTTGGCGCGGCATCTTGAGACCTCTAGCAAGCGGCCGCGGTTTATTATCGCCAATGCCGACGACCCCTCTGCCAAACGTTTTCTGGAAGCAGAGGTCGAGGTACGCGCACCCTTTTCGCTTAAAGATGCCGAGCCATACGCCGTTGACGAGCGAAACGTGCGCTTTGTGTGGCGGCCCACCGCTTCCAGCGGGGCCCCGCCAACGGCGGTGGGCGGCGAGCTGTTTGCGGTGCCATTGCCCGGGCTCTTCAACCTCTACAACATGCTGGCGGCCATAACCCTGGCAAGCGAGCTGGGTATACCCGTGGCAGTTATTAAAAAAGCGCTGGAGCACATAGGCCCCATCCCCGGCCGAGCCGAGCGGGTAGAGAAGGGACAGAAGTTTGCGGTCGTGGTTGATTACGCACACACGCCGGACTCTTTGCACGCTTTGTACGAAACATATAAAGAGAGTCGCATCATCGCGGTCTTGGGTTCAACCGGCGGCGGCCGCGATACCTGGAAGCGCCCGGAGATGGGCACGTTGGCCGACGAGTATGCCGCGGTGGCGATACTTACCAACGAGGACCCGTACGACGAAGACCCGCAAAAAATCGTGCAAGAAATTGCTAAAGGGTTTAGCAAGAAAAAGCCGCACATCATACTCAACCGGCGCGCCGCCGTGCGAGAGGCACTGCGCGAGGCCCATGCAGGCGACGCCGTTTTAATAACCGGCAAGGGCACGGACCCCTACATCATGGGGCCGCGAGGCGCTAAAGAGCCCTGGAGCGATAAAAAAGTGGTGGAGGAAGAGTTGGCAAAACTGGGGTATCATTAGCATATATGTTGAGCGACTTCCCACAACTTTTGGCGTACGGGTTTTTTGCACCCACGCTCCTGCGCGCGGCGGCGGCGTTTGTGTTTTTTTACCTGGCGTACTACCACTTTAAGCATAAAGAGCAGATAGCCCACACCCGCTTCCCTGTGGTGGGTGAAGGGGTTTGGATAGCGTGGTTTGCCGTTGCGGTTGAGTTTTCCCTCGCGGCGGCACTGCTTCTGGGCTGGCATACACAAGTAGCATCGGCGTTTGGTGTCGTTGTGGCATTTAAACAGCTATTTTGGCACGGGAAGTATCCAGGCTTTTTTGTGTTTTCGCGCTCCACATCATTCCTCCTCTTGGCCGTCTGCGCCTCGCTTTTGGTAAGCGGCGCCGGCGCGCTTGCGCAAGACCTGCCGCTGTAAAACGGATGGGAAATGCGAGCAGGCCGAAAAAAAGTGAGTAGGACTTGGCCTAGCGGCCCGGAGTGCTCACTTTTTCTGGCCTGTCCGCCCTTTCCACATGATTTTAATTCTCCACAACATACGTAGTGTCCATAATGTTGGTTCTATATTCCGCACGGCGGATGCCGCCCTCGGCCGTAGCCATACGGGCGAGGCGGGAGCTTCTAAAATAATTTTGAGCGGCTACACGCCGGGACCCACCGACCGCTTTGGCTACCCAAGAAAAGACTTCACAAAAGTGTCGCTTGGCGCGGAAAATATGGTGGCTTGGGAACAAACAAAAACGCTTGGCGCGGCAATAAAAAAACTTAAAAAAGAAAACTGCTACGTGGTTGCTGTCGAGCAGGACAAAAGCGCCACTTCCCTCTTTACCTACAAGCCGCCTAAAAATAAAAAACTTGCGCTTGTTTTAGGCAACGAGGTCCGCGGCCTTTCCAAAAGTGCGCTTAACCTGTGCGACGCAATTGTAGAAATCCCCATGCGCGGCAGCAAGGAGTCTTTAAATGTTTCCGTCGCCGCCGGTGTGGCGATGTTTGCACTGATACATTTGACAACTTAGCATATTACTGTACAATACTTCATTGGTTGAACATGAACAAACCCTTGGAGGGGGCCATGACCAAGCAGCCGACGAAAGACATCCGAGTGGAGGTAAGTGTGCGTAATAATCTCCTTCTCACCGCGATGGAGGAGAGGGGGATCAAAAGTGTAAAAGAGCTATGGCGACAGCTTGGGGTGCCTGCTTCATACAGTCAGCTCGCCCTGCTCGCCGCGATGAAGATCGCGGCTCGTAAAAACAACGGCGATTGGCTGGGCATAGCCCATAGGCTGGCAGATTTTTTCCGATGCTTGCCTGAGGACCTCTTTAGTGAACCTCAGCAATATGAGGCACTGAAAAAGAACCGCGCGAGAGCGCGTCATTCGTTTGCGCTTTGGATTTGAAACCGGGGAAGGAAAAACCCTGCAAGAAATCGGGGAAAAGATGGGGTTGTCCCCTTCCCGCGTAGCCCAAATAGAGCACGAAGCTCTGCGAAAGCTTAAAGGTGGTGCCGGGTACAGAAACCTTTTAATGGCGGGACTGAAGGAAGTTCGCCGCTCCGGATACCGAACCCTTAGGCCAGATGATGAGGTGCTCAAAGCCCTCTAAGAGTCGGTAAGATTCGAAACTCGCTACCAACAAATGGTAGCGAGTCTTTTTTCTCTCAACGTCTCCGTCGCCGCCGGTGTGGCGATGTTTGCACTACTAAACTAACATTAGCCCTCTCCAGTACAGAAAAGAAGGAGGTTGAAGCGTGGGGTGGCGACTCGAACCTGTGTCTGGTATAATATTACGGTAACCGCCCGTAGCTCAGTTGGTAGAGCAGGAACCTTTTAAGTTCAAGGTCGCAGGTTCGATCCCTGCCGGGCGGACATGGAAAGTTTTAAGCATAGATGCGTTGTGCTACGGAAACAAGATTACTCTCTCTTGGAAATAGCTAGGATAACCGGTAGGCCGAAGTCATCAGTGTATTTCCATATCCGCAACATACCGCTCAGCCCTAGGAAATATCAAAAAATACACGCACTCAATATACAACACCTTCTTCGGGTTGCCCGATCTAGAAAAGGAAAGAGTATAAGGGAGTTTAAAAAAATCTACCGATGGAACCCGGAGAATGTATCGCTAGTTGCCCACCTTCTTTTCGATGGCGAAATAAAACGAAGTGGTTGTGTATACAATAACCGCAACAAAATATTGTTAAAAAAGGTCGAGGTGAGTATGAAGAAGATGTATCGTTTTTCTCCAACACGCTATTACAACCCAAACACCGGTGTCTCACGAATAAGTTATTTTAACGTGGCACTAGGAAATTACATGGAGCAAAAAGCAAAAGAACTGTGGCAGTGTCTTGGGGAATTACCTCTTGAGACTAAAAGGTCTTTTCTTCGGGCCTTTTTCGACGATGAGGGGTGCATCGATTTTAGACCAAAAACAAATTCTAGAAGGATACGCGGCTACCAAAAAGATATCGCAATACTGGAACACGTTTCGCAAGCGTTGCGTAATTTTGGCATTACATCAAGAATCCAAAAACCAAATGAGGTGGTTATTACCGGCCGCAATAATTTGATCATGTTTCAAAAAGAGATAGGGTTTACCGCTGGAGTGTATATCAACGGGAACCGATCAAATAGTATCTGGAAAAAACATCTAGAGAAGCGAGAAATCCTCGCCAGAGCAATTCACTCATATATTAAAGTGTGAGTGCGAAACGCTCCAAAAGGAGTTCTAGGTCGCCCAAGCCGCGGTGGGAGTCGTGGTACATCCACACAATCTGCCGCGAGAGTGCCGCATCTTTCATGGCCCTGGCCTTCCAGGCCAACAAACCGGCAAGGGCCTCGGGCTTCTCCCCCGCGCGCAGTGCCGCCGTGAGCCCCAACCATAGTTTTTTCTTGTCGCGCGCGCCCAATGCCGCGGCAAGTCCAAACCGGTCAAATGTGAACTCTTCTTTTTTTGGCTTCTCAATTTTTTCTATTGTTGCCCCTGCTTTGGCAAGCGCGTCGGTTTCTTTTTTTAAAAGTTTTTCTTCTTCAAAGATAAAGGTGTGGGGCGAGCCAGCAAGCTCTTTTGCCATGTCTATAAACTCCTCCCTGCGCGCACCGGCAAGCGCCCCCACCAGCACAAAAATGCGCGCGCCGCCAAACAAAGCTTGTGTTGTTGCAAGTGCCACTACTTCCTCTAACGAAATTACTTCCCACTTTATTTCTTCGCTTCCCTTGGGTCGCCTTTTTTGTCCAACAATTACGGTAATCATAACGGTTTCATTTCTCCCCAATTTTTTCCCGCCTTACCTTCGGCGATAAACGGTATCCCCTGGCGCTCCTTTTCACTCATCACCTGCTCCATAATATGTTTTATTTTGGGGGCAAGCGCCGCAACCCGCTCCTCCTCTATCTCAAAAACCAACTCGTCGTGTACCTGCAAAAGCAGGTGCGCCTTGTCGCCATGATTTTCTTTTGTAAATAGTTCGTCCACTTGTATCATCGCGAGCTTCACCAGGTCGGCTTGGGTCCCCTGCATCGGGGCGTTGACCGCCATGCGCTCGGCCGCCGCGCGCACGTAGGGTATAGGCGAGTGTATGCCCTCAAAGTACCGCCGCCGGCCAAAGTAGGTTTGCGTGTAGCCCTCGCGAGCCGCCTGTCCTTTTACCTCATCCACATACCGCGCCAAGCGCGGAAAAACTTCGAAGTACTTGTTGTAAAACTCCTGCGCCTCGGCCCGCGAGGTGCCGAGCGACTCTTTTAAGGCGTTCACCCCCATGCCGTAGAGAATGCCGAAGTTGATAACCTTGGCGCGGCGACGCTGCTCATACGTTACCTCCTCTGGTTTTATTTTAAATACGCGCGCCGCCACCTCGGCATGCGCATCCCGACCGCTCTTAAAAATCCCCATGAGCCATGGGTCTTTGGAGAGCAGAGCCGCAATGCGCAACTCTATCTGGCTATAATCAAAAGCAACCAGTGCATACCCCTCTGCGGCGACAAACGCGCGGCGTATCGCGCGCCCAAGCTCTGTCTTGATAGGAATGTTCTGCAGGTTGGGGTTTTGCGAGGCAAGCCGGCCTGTTGAAGTGCCGGTCTGCACAAAAGTGGTGTGCAGGCGGTCTTTTTTGTCGAGCAACATTGGTATTGCGTCGATGTAGGTGGAAAGGAGTTTGGACAACTCGCGGTATAGAAGTACGTCGGCAATCACCGGGTGCACACCCTGCAGTTTTACCAGCTCGGACTCGCGGGTGGAACGCGCGCCGCCGGCCGTCTTCTTCTGGTTTTTTGCCGAGAGCCCGAGCTTATCAAACAGCACCTCGCCCAACTGTTTGGGCGAGGAAATGTTAAACTCGCCGCCCGCCGCCCGGTAAATGCGCCCGGCTATTTTATCGAGCTCGCCGTGGTATTCTGTGGAAAGTTTTTTCAAAAAAGCTCGGTCTATAGAGATGCCGCGTCGCTCCATCTTGCGCAAAATCGGTATGAGCGGGCGCTCTATCTTCTCGTACACGAAGGTCAGCCCTCTTTTTTCTATCTCCACGAGTATATTTTTTTTTGCCTCGGCAAAGTCGTGGCTCTTCCCTGCGCGGTAGAGGTCGTCAAGGGTCGGCTCGGTAACGGATGAGTCGAGCAACCACACGGCAACCGCCAGTTGCTGAAACTCTTCGTCGTCTATAGACGGGGTGCCGGCGGGGCTGCTAGGGTTTTCCGCCAAAACTCCCACTGAAAAAGTCCTCGGTGTCCTCGCGTTGCTCAAAGCAACGCTTGCGCCAGACTTTTCCAATGGGAGTTTTGGCTCTAAAAGCTCCCGCACGCGCGGTATGAGCGAGCGAAATTCAAGCTCCGACAAAAGGTCAAGTAAGGGCGTGGGGTTGGCGCTCTCGCGCCAGGTCTTAGCAGGCAGAGTAAAATCTATAGGAACGTCGCGATGTATGGTGGCCAGCTCTTTTGAAAGCTCGGCCTCTTCCCTCCCCTCTTTTATCTTTTCAAATGTGGCGCCCTTCACCCCGGCCGCCGCAAGCCAATCCGGATGTTTTTCAACCGCATCGTAAATTTTTTCAAGCCCCCCGAACTGCGACACCAACGATGTTGCCGTTTTCTCGCCGATGCCTTTAATACCCGGGATATTGTCGGATGGGTCGCCGCGCAACCCTTTGTAGTCCGGCAACAGTTCAGGACCGAAGCCAAACCGCTCCCTCACCCCCGCCTCGTCGTAAAGCACCGTTTCCGAAAGACCTTTCTTAAGCGTGTAGACCCGCACCCGGTCGTCATCCACCAGCTGGAGCGTGTCCATGTCGCCGGACGCGATGATAATGTCAACATTATTCTGATGTTTGAGTTTTTTCACCACAGTACCCAACACATCGTCTGCCTCAAAACCCTGCTTCTCGTACCGCGGGATGCCAAAGGCGTCCAAAACATCGCGCGAGCGCTTAATCTGCGCAATTAAATCATCCTCGGCCTTGGGGCGGGTCGCTTTGTACTCTTTAAACGCGGCGTGGCGGTAGGTGGGGCCCGGCAGGTCAAACGCCGCGGCAAGGTAGTCTGGCTTCAGCTCGGCAATAATACGCACCAACATAGAGATGAGCCCGTACAATGCGCCGGTTGGTTCGCCTTTAGAGGAAGAAAAGTCCGGCAGTGCGTGGTACGCACGGTGCAGTATCGCGTGGGTGTCTAGCAACACTAACCGCTTTCTTTTTTTGGTATCCATAGATTCTGGGACTTCGTAAGTCCTCGGGGACTTACGAAGTCCTAATATCAATATACCGCTCTTTCTCCCCTGCATTTTCGGACGAGAATTGTAGCGTCATATCGGGTACGGGGAGTGCACCCCCGACCCGCTCCGGCCACTCGATGCACACCAGGTTGTGCGGGTCTTCTAAAAACCGCTCGGGCCGCAGAGCCGCAAACTCCTTAGCGCCCTCCAAACGGTAGGCATCTATGTGTATGAGGCGCGCAAAGCGCGGATGGTGCGGTATGTGGTAGCTCTTCATCAATACATAGGTAGGGCTTTGTATAGTGTCTGCTATACCAAGCTCTTTTGCGAGTGCCTGCACAAACGTGGTCTTCCCGGCTCCCAAGTCGCCCAGCAAGGCAATTATGGTCGCTTTGTTGCCTTGCAAATCCTTGGCGAAGTTTGGACCAGCCAACAGTCTGTGTACAAAATCTCCGAGCCTCTTCAGCAGCACTTTTTCCATACGCGCAGTATACCAAGGCGACACCTTCCAAAGCTAAGGAGTCGCCTTAAAACTGCTACAATACACAGGTATGGTCCAGTTTAGAGATGCCGAGGAACAAAAACATTTAGACTTTCTGCGCAAGCGCGAGGAAGAAGATCTCGCGCAAATGCTCGCACAAAAATATGGAGTAGCGTATGTCGACCTTACGCTGGTTGCTATAAACGCAGATGCCTTGCGGTTGATAACAGAAGCAGACGCCCGCAACGCCGAGGCGGCGACCTTTGGCCGTGTCGGCAAGCACGTGTCTCTTGCCGCACGCTCACCGGAAAACCCCAAAGTCAAAGCGCTGGTTGAGAAACTAAAAGAGCTTGGATATCAGGTGGTGGTCTTCATCACTTCAAGCGAGTCGCTCAAGCGCGCGTTTGAGCGCTATGCCGACCTTTCCTATGCAACCGAAACAAAGGCCGGGGTGTTTGAACTCTCCAACCAAGAGCTTGAGGATCTGTTGGGTAAGGTCGAGAAATTGGAGGACGTTAGTACACTCATCAACGAAGCCATAGAGCTTAAAAAAGCCTATCGCATTACTCGTATACTGGAAGTTGTTCTTGCAGGAGGCCTTTCCACCGGGGCCTCGGATGTACATTTTGAGCCGGAGGAAAAGTCGGTGCGCCTGCGCTACCGGCTAGACGGCGTCTTGACCGATGTAACCATGTTCGACCACGAGACCTACGGCTTAGTTTTGAGCCGGCTTAAACTGCTCTCCGGGCTCAAACTAAATGTCGAGCACGAGGCGCAGGACGGACGTTTTTCCGTAAAAATAAAAGAGAGCGAGATAGAACTGCGCACCAGTGTTTTGCCCGGCAACTATGCCGAGACTTTGGTGATGCGTATCCTTAACCCCACTACCATCGGGGTGCAGCTTGAAGCGCTCGGCCTTGAGGAAAAGTTGCGTATGCGGATAGAAAAAGAGCTGGAAAAACCAAACGGTATGATACTCACCACCGGTCCCACCGGTTCCGGCAAAACTACGACGCTCTACGCCTTTTTGCGCAAGGTTAACAAGCCGGGGAATAAAATTATCACCATTGAAGACCCTATCGAGTACCACCTGGACGGCATTGTGCAGACACAGGTTGATATAAAAAAATACAGCTTTGCCCAAGGGCTACGCTCGGCACTTCGGCAAGACCCGGACATCATTATGGTGGGCGAGATACGCGACGGAGAGGTTGCCGAGGTGGCTATCAACGCGGCGCTCACCGGACACCTGGTGTTCTCAACACTCCACACCAACGACGCGGCGGGGTCGTTCCCCCGGCTTATTGACCTTGGCGTCAGCGAAAAAGTGCTTTCCTCCGCCATTAACGTAGCGATTGCACAGCGGCTGGTACGCACCCTGTGCACACAATGTAAAAAGGGGCGGACGGCGACTCCAGAGGAGCAAAAAATTATAAACGACACGCTCGCTGGAGTAACCGACCAGTCGCTGGTGCCACAGGATAACACAAAGGTATATGATGCAGGCAAGGAAGGATGCGGTGCGTGCCATGGGCGCGGCTACAAAGGGCGCATTGGCATATTTGAGGCGATATTTATGGATAGTGCCATAGAAACAATTTTGCGCGAAAAGCCCAGCGAGCGCGAGGTCGCCGCCGCGGCCAAGCCGCAAGGCATCCCCACCATACAGCAGGACGGCATTATCAAGGTCTTGCGCGGCATTACCTCGCTTGAGGAGTTAGCGCGCGTGGCAGACCTACACACTGCCAATTGAAAAAGCTTCCGGGTCAATGTTGCACATGGACTCCCGCACGGTAGAGTGGAGTGGGAAGAATTTCAGCTCTTTTATGAGAAAAATCGGGAATGTACACCTCCAAGCAACAACCTTATCGAGCGTGTCGAAAAGCGAAAACCAACATTGGGGATGGCCCCCGCGCTACTCCACAAGGGGATAGGCCGGAGCGTCCCTACGTCGGTTCCGAAACCTGCGAGAGGCCGCATTGTTTGGAGGTGTACGCACCCGAAGAAAAATCGCTAGTAAAAGCCTAGCATACTTAAAAAAATATGTCAAGCGCCCCAAAACACCCAAGAAAAAAATCTGACGTTGCAGGGGCCGGGGGAGAACCTCTTGCCGCGGCGCCGCAGGACTCGTTTTTGGACCAAACATTGCGCCCCGCCTCGTGGGACGAGTACGTCGGCCAGGAAAGTATCAAAAACAACCTGCATATACTGATACGCGCGGCAAAAGAGCGCGCCGCGCCGCCGGAACATATTTTGTTTTACGGCCCGCCCGGGCTTGGCAAGACCACGCTCGCCCACCTTATTGCACGCGAGCTCGGCGGTACCCTGCGCGCAACCTCGGGGCCCGCTATAGAGCGCGTCGGCGACCTGGCCGCTCTTCTTTCCAACCTATCGCCCGGCGACATTCTGTTTATAGACGAGATACACCGCCTAGCCCGCACTATAGAAGAGGTGCTTTACCCGGCCATGGAGTCGGGCGTCCTCAACATTATCATCGGCAAGGGGCCCTCGGCCCGCACCCTGGAGCTCCCGCTCCCGCCCTTTACACTCATAGCCGCTACCACACGCGTGGCCGACCTCTCGGCACCATTGCGTAGCCGTTTTGGCGGTGGAGTTTTCCGGCTTGAGTTTTATTCAGAAAAAGATATCGCGCAGATTGTTCACCGCTCGGCAAATATACTAGGTGTAGTGGTAAAAGATGATGGTGTTGCTGAAATTGCCAAGAGGAGCCGGGCCACACCGCGCACCGCCAACTATCTGCTCAAGCGCGTGCGCGACTACGCACAGCTTAAACGCACCGCGCTTACCCGCGAAGCGGTAGAGACAGCGCTGGGTATGCTCGAGGTCGACCTGTTGGGGCTCACGCCTCTTGATAGAAAACTGTTAGAGGTGTTGATAGAGCGATTTGGCGGCGGCCCCGCGGGGGTCAACGCGCTGGCGGCCGCACTGAGCGAGGAGCCAAACACCATTTCGGAAGTGCACGAGCCGTTTCTGCTCCAGATAGGGCTCATCGAGCGCACTCCGCGCGGCCGCGTGGCCACCAGGGCGGCCTACCTGCACTTGGGCAAAGTGCCACCCCAAGGATTGAACGAAAAACTCCTGTAGTGTAAAACTGTATCTATGGCGGGACACAGTAAATGGGCGAAGTTGAAGCATGTTAAGGGTAAAACCGATGCGCAAAAGAGCAAGGTCTTTTCCAAACTCGTGCGCTTTATCTCGGTTGAGGCAAAAAAGTCTAAGGGTGACCGCTCTGCCCCCGGGTTGCGCGCGGCGGTTGAGAAGGCGCGCGCGGCAAACATGCCGCAGGAAAACATAGACCGCGCGATAGACAAAGCATCAACGTCCGGAGAGCTAGAGCCGGTGGTATATGAGGCATACGGCCCCGGCGGCGTGGCGCTCATAATCGACGGGTACACCGACTCGCGCAACCGCACCGCGCAGGAAATAAAGCACCTTCTTTTGCTCCACGGCTCCTCATTGGCAACCCCGGGCGCAGCCAGCTGGGCGTTTAGCAAAAATGCGGAAGGAGCGCTTGAGCCCATGACTGCGGTCGAAATTTCCGAAGAAGACGGGCAGAAGCTCGCCGAGCTCGTTGACGCGCTGGAAGAGCACGACGATATCAACAATGTATACACCAATGCGGCGTAAAGGTTCGACCTTGAAGAGCCTGGGTGTTAAGGTCGAACCTTGGAGAGTTTTGGCGTGCGACCCCGGTTTTGAGCGGCTGGGTGTTGCGGTGCTAGAAAAAAATTATTCTACAAACTCAAAGCAAGAAAAATTCTTATACTCCGACTGCATCCGCACTGATGCAGCGCTTCCATTCCACAGGCGGCTACAGATTATTGGTTCTGCGGTCGAACTTCTTTTAAAAGAGTGGCGGCCGGATGCGGTGGCGCTTGAGGATGTGTACTTTGCTAAAAACGAAAAGACCGCGATGAAGATAGCCGAGGTGCGGGGCATGTTGACCTACCTTGCCGTGTTGCAGGGTCTGCCATTGTTTGAGTACTCGCCCGCCGAGGTTAAGGCCGCTGTCACCGGGTACGGCAAGGGTGACAAGCGGGCGGTAGCCGTCATGGTGCCCAAGCTCATTGCACTGCCGCAAAAAAAGCGCCTGGATGACGAGCTTGACGCCATTGCGGTGGGCCTTACCTGCCTGGCCTCGGCAAGATTTTAGCTACGCTAGGATTGGCCGCAGGGTAATAACCGGCAGATATCCACAGGCACTACTGATACTGATTGCAAAATTAGGCAGGTTTGGTACAAACTGGTCATTGGGCTAATTATCAACCGTAGCATTGCTTGTATGTATATGCGCGAGGAGTTTGAACTAGAGGATCCCCTGCTCGATGAGATGGGTGACGATGCAGAAACGGATGACAAGGCGGAGGAAGAGGAGGATGCGGACGAAGAAGAGGCGGCTGATAGCGAAGAAGTGTAGGGTAAAAACAAAACCCCCTCCGCCAACTGGCGGAGGGGGTTTTGTTTTTAAGGTTCGACCTTGGAGAGCCCTGATTTTAAGGTCGAACCTTAATTCGTACAAATCGGTGCTTGCCGATCTTGAGTGTCGCACTCGTAAGCTCGGCTTCAATACTCGCCACTTTTTCTCCGCCAGCTACCTCTACGGCGCCGGCGGCCACCAGCCGGCGCAGTTCTCCTATAGAAAGACCGAGGGTCCCCGCTGTATCGCGCAGCTTGGTACCATGGGGAACTACGACCTCCTCTGCGTCGTCCGGCTTCATAAATCCGGCGGCCGCCTTTTCTGCCGCATCTTTGCCGTGGTAGAGCGTAACAATTTCTTTTGCCAAGCGCATCTTTGCCTCCTTGGGGTGCAGGGCCATTATTTCTTCAATAGCTTCCGTGGGTACGCGAGTGCAGAGTGTGAAGTATCTCTCAACCAGTTCGTCTTTGACTGACATAATCTTCCCGTACATATCATTTGGCTTGTCGAGGACATTTACTACATTACCCCACGACGAACTCATCTTTCGTCCGTCAGTTCCTTCAAGGAGTTCCAGCGTCATGATATCCTGCGGCTCCTGGTTATAAAGCTTTTGAATATTTCTTCCAGCCAAAAGGTTGAAGCGCTGGTCCGTGCCGCCAAGTTCGACGTTCGCACGCACGGCGACAGAATCATAACCTTGCATGAGCGGATACAACAGTTCATGGAAAGATACCCGCTGTCCCGCATCCATCCTTTTTGAGATGAGCTCGCGGGACGCAAACTCGTTGAGCCCAAACAAGCTCGCCATTTTGGTGAGTTCGAGAAATCCCAGCTTGTCGAGCCATTTGGAGTTGTAATGAGTCTCGGTCTTTTGCGGGTCGAGTATTTTGAATGCCTGATCAAAATAGGTCTTCATGTTTTTCCCGACCCTCTCTTGGGTGAGCATTGGCCTTTCTGCCTCCTTGTCGGAAGTGTCCCCCACGACTCCTGTCGCGTCGCCAACAATAAAGACCGCCGTGTGACCGAGGTCTTGAAACGCTCTAAGTTTCCAAAGTGCTACCGCGCGGCCGATGTGGAGGTCGGGAGAGGTTGGGTCGATGCCGAGCTTTACGCGTAGTCGCTCGCCGGAAAGAAGCCGCTTGCGCAGTGAGTCTTTGACAATCACCTCGGTAACCCCGCGGGTCAAGAGCTCGTCCACCTTTTTTTCGTCTGTGATAACCCTGGGGTGTCGCGTAAACAGCCGCATACGCTAGCTACTGTAACATATCCCCGACATGGTAAAATTGCCCGTATGCATTTCTCCAAAAACCACACGGAGAGCGCGCGGCGCGCCGCAAGAGAAGCCCGCAAAAACTGGCGTACGTTGGCCACGTGGGCTTTGGGCGGTTGTTTTCTTTTTGGCGGGCTGGTGTTTGTCTGGGCGGCAACCTTGCGCATCCCCGACCTCTCCTCGCTTGAAAACAGAAAGGTTGAGCAGTCGGCAAAAATCTATGATCGCACCGGCACCGTGGTACTCTATGACCTCAACCAGGACGTGTCGCGCACGCTGGTGCCGCTAGCGTCTATCACTGCCGACCTACAGCACGGAATTATTGCCATAGAAGATCCGAGCTTTTATCGGCACGGCGGTATTGAGCCGAGGGCTATTTTACGCGCCATACTTGCAGACATCACCCCCGGCGGGGTGACCCAAGGGGGCTCCACTATTACCCAACAGGTGGTAAAGAGCACCATACTTACCGGCGACAAAACTATTACGCGAAAACTCAAAGAGTGGATACTCGCAATAAAACTTGAGCGGGTGCTCCCTAAAGATCAAATACTGGAGCTCTACCTCAACCAGGTGCCTATGGGTGGCAGTATGTACGGGGTTGAAGAAGCATCGGGAACTTTTTTCAACAAACACGCACAAGATGTCACGCTGGCCGAAGCGGCCTACCTGGCGGCTATACTTCCCGCCCCCACCTACTACTCTCCCTATGGTAGTCACAAGGCGGCACTGGACGCGCGCAAAAACTTGGTGCTCGACAAAATGTATGAGCATGGATATGTCACGGAGGAGGAGCGCGACCAGGCCAAGGTGGCGCGGGTTGTTTTTGAGCCGCAACGCGCCTCTTCGATACAGGCGCCGCACTTTGTGTTTTTTGTACGGCAATATCTGGAAGACAAGTATGGCCAGAGTGAGCTACAGGAAAACGGGTGGAAGATAACAACCACACTTGATGCCGACCTGCAGGTGCGCGCGGAAGAGATAGTGCGGCGCAACGCTTTGGAAAATACCGACAAATTTAACGCGAGCAATGCGGGGCTCGTGGCTATTAACCCGCAGACGGGCGAAATTTTGTCCATGGTCGGCTCACGTTATTACTTTGACACGCAGATAGACGGCGCGTTCAATGTCACCGCGTCGGCGCCTGGGCGGCAACCCGGTTCGGCCTTTAAACCTTTTGCCTATGCCGAGGCATTTATCAAAGGGTATACGCCCGACACCGCGCTGTTTGACCTCCGCACCCAGTTCCAAACCACCTGCCCGCCCGACAATATGACCAGTGTGGGCGACTGCTACTCGCCCGTTAACTACGACGACCAGTTCCGCGGGCCGATGACCATGCGCGAGGCGCTGGCGCAGTCTATCAATGTGCCGTCGGTCAAGGTGTTGTACCTTGCGGGTATTTCGGACACCTTACGGCTTGCAAAAGCTATGGGTATTACCACGCTCGGCGACCCTAACCAGTACGGACTTACGCTGGTGCTGGGAGGCGGTGAAGTAACCCCACTTGATATAACGAGTGCCTACGGCGTGTTTGCCAACAACGGCGTGCGGCTAGACCCTATTGTCGTACTGCGAGTAGAAAATCCCGACGGCAGCGTGGTCGAGGACAACTCCAGGCGCCAAGGCACGCAAGTACTACCAAAAGAGGTTGCAGAAAAAATAAACGATATACTCTCCGACCCCGTTGCAAGGGCCCCTTTGGGAGAAAACCAGTATCTCTCCTTCCCCGGCCGTGACGTGGCGGTCAAAACCGGCACCACCAACAACTACCGCGATGCGTGGACCATCGGCTACACGCCAAACCTGGCTATGGGTATCTGGGTGGGCAACAACAACAACACGTCTATGGTTAAAAAAGTATCTGGGTTTATTGTGGGGCCGATGTGGCATGAGTTTATGCAGTATGCGCTTTCCAAAGTGCCGGCGCAGTCTTTTACCCGCAACGAATACAGTAGTGCGGGGCAGAAGCCGGTTTTGCGCGGCGTATGGCAGGGCGAAGATAGCTATGTGCAAAACGGCATAGAGTTTGTAACACGCTCGGTCCACTCAATACTCAATTGGGTCGACAAAAACAACCCTAATGGTCCGTTACCGCAAGACCCCGGGCAGGACCCACAGTATGAGCGGTGGGAGTATCCGGTGCGCCTGTGGGCACAGCAAAACAACTACGTTGACGGTGTACCGGTCCCGGTTGGCCCCGCACCAACCACAACCCCCAGCCCTTTTCCTCTCCTACTCACTCCAGCGCAGTAGGTTACATATCCAATATTGAAACTATACTTGGTAGCCATAATTTAAAAGCACGGCCCTAAATGATTGATAATCTTTGTATTGTTGGCCATTAAACCCAGCCTTATTTGAATTCTGTATGTTTTCATCACGATCATCCCAATACATAATTTCTCCCTTCTCAAATATATTGTATTTTTCTTTAATCCTTTGATATATCTTTTCTAAACCTTCAAGGCTGTGTTTGTATACACCCAGACTAGCAGAACAGAATATTTCATCAAAAACCTTACTGTAGGAATATTTGCGCACTAAATATTGATTTCGATATTTTTCTTGGTTAGTTGCCACACAAACAACCAACCCTTGTTTTTTAAGTTTAGCGATTGACGCGTAAACATCTTCATACAACACATTACCAACCGCAAACCAATACTGCATCAGTTCATCGACCGTGCCTTTCCATTTCCATATTTCTACCACTTGTGCAAGTTCCTCTCTGAGGTCTGCTTTACCTGTTAGACATTTTTTAAACGGTCCGTCGAAGAAAGGCATCATGGTGGTAAGGTCCACACCAAACTCTTTTGAGTATTGATCACTAAAACGGCCACCGTGAATTATCATGCCATCATTGTCATAAATTATTACTTTTGGCTTTTTCATAAAACTTGATTTGCTAGCTGCGCGAGGCAGTATCGATAACATCAATCAAAAGGGTTAATTCCTTTCTTGAGGTAGTTACGAATAGGGAGAAAAAGTGGTGAGGGAAGGTCGTCCCATACAAACCATTCCCAACACTCGCACTTTTCTGGCTCTCTTAACTCAACATTTCCAGACTTCCAATCCGCAACAACAAAAATGGTAACGTAGTGTTTTTTATCCTTTTCAAATAGGTCATTTGTATAGGTACTCTGTTTTATATTTTTTATTTTTATACCAACTTCCTCTTCAACTTCCCTTGCCGCACATTCTTCAACACTTTCCCAAAATTCAAGATGTCCGCCAGCAAAACACCAGGATCCTTCACCGTGAGCATTTTTCCTTTTTCCCAAAAGCACTTTATTGTCTTTTTTAACAATTACTCCGACTCCTACTTTTGGTCTTTGATTTTCCATTTTATAAAACCTACCGGTTCATGGGCATGGCGAGGTAGAGGAAGGACTCGTCGGAGGAGTCTCTTACCAAAAGCGGTTTGCCGGGGCCGTTAGTCTGTAGGCGGACACTGTCGCCCACAATAGATTGTAAGCTGTCTGACAGGTAACGACTGTTAAAGTTCATGGTAGCCATTTCGCCGGAAATAGTGGCTTGTATAGTGGTGGTTTGCTCGCCGACATCCGGGTTGCGCGAGGAAAGGAGTATGGATTTTTTTGAAGGTTCAAAAGTAAGCGACACCTGAGAAAATTTGTCGGAAAATATGGAGAGTGATTTAAGCGCCTGTGCAACATCCTCCCTAAGTACAATGGCTTCTGTGGTAAACGTTTTTGGTATTATTTGTTTATAGTTTGGGAATGCACCGTCTATAATCCTACTGGTGTAATATACATTCCCCACCTGTGTGGATATCTGATTTTCGTTGTAATAGAGCACGGTTTCTCCTCCCACCACTTCCAAAATACGCACCAGTTCTGCAACATTTCTAGATGGTATGAGTAATTGCGGTACATTTCCACCAGACCGCAGTGCTATGGTTTTTTCAGCAAGACGGAAGGAGTCTGTGGCGGCGGATATGATTTTTCCTCCCTCACCATACACCAAAACGCTTTGAAGTTCCGGTTTTATTGTTGATGTTGAGGTACTATACATCACACTACGCAGTAGTTTCACAAAATCTGCTGATTTTATTGAAAAAGATGCTGTTGCTGACACGCGCGGCAGTGCCGGAAAGTCTTCATGTGGAATTGTTTTTATTGAAGCCGTAGAGCGTTCTGTTTCTAATTTACACATCTCTCCCACTAAAGTAACCGAGGTTGTTTTACCGCGCGCATTACTCAAAAAACCGGCTAATATGGAACCTGGTATGGCAACAGTTCCTTTTTCATTAACTTTTGCCGGTATAGAAATCTCTACACCACACTCAAGATTTGTTGCGTGCAATACTACCCGACCTCCATCCGCAGTCACAAGGATACTGGAGAGTACCGGTAAGTTTGCTCGCCGTTCAATAAACCTAACCACGGTAGCAACAGCAGTACTAAACTCTTGCGTATTACAATTAAACTTCATAACTTTCTAATTATTTTCTTATATATAAAAGATTAGTGCTATTAGGGTTGTGTATAGCCTTAATAACCTTAATAAATGTTGTTATATATAGTAATATAGGGAAAAAACTAGACGTATAGGTTGGTGATTGTGTCTCATAAGTTTGTATATAATTCTGTAAAAATATTTTTTTGTTTTTTATTTTCATACATTTCCCTACTATATACACACTATTTCAACATAAGGCGTATTTGATGCACCTCTTGCCCTAATAAACTGTCGGTTATGATATCTCTTTTTACTTTGTCACATGAGTGTATAACGGTGGTATGATCTCGACCACCCATTTTGTCTCCTATTGATGGGAAAGAGATATGAAAATCTTCACGTAAAATATACATAATAACCTGTCGCGGCCGCACTATCTCCTTTCGACGTGTTTTTTCGTAAATACTATTTTCATCAATACCGTAGAAGTCTGCAATAGTTTTTACCACCTCTTGTACCGACACCACTTTTTTAGGGCTGCCTGCGCCACGCAGTAATACCTTTGCATCGGCGAGGGTTAGTTCGCGCCCGCGCATCTCAAAGTTTATAAGAAGAGTATTAAGCGCACCCTCAAGCTCACGCACATTCCCTTCCACAGTACTGGCAAGGTATTCAAGCACCTCGTCTGGGAGTATAAAGTTGTGTTGTATTGCTTTGGTTCGCACAATAGCGAGCCGCGATTCGTGGTCCGGTGCGGTTATTGAAACGATCATACCCGCGTTGAAACGAGACTTTATTCTGTCTTCGAGATTTTGTATAAGGTTGGGATGCTGGTCTGAAGAAAAGACCAATTGTTTGTTACTGTCATGCAGGAAGTTAAAAAGGTGAAAAAATTCTTCCTTCGTTTTTTCCATTTTTGCCAAAAACTGCACATCGTCCATTATTAAAAGATCATATTGCCGGTATTTTTCCTTAAACCACTGCATCTTGCCCGACTGTACCGAGGACACATAGTCCATAGCGAACTTTTCAGACGTGAGGTAATGTACTTTTCGATCCGGAGTGCTCACTCTAAAATGGTTTCCTATTGCCTGTATAAGGTGTGTTTTACCCAAACCGGTTGGTCCGTACACTAAAAGCGGATTGTAGGCGATACCCGGACTACGTATAACGGCTTGCGCGGCCGCATGTGCCAGCTCGTTAAAAGGCCCCACCACAAATGAGGAAAAGGAAAAACGCGGGTTAAGGTTTGTTTTTGTATGGACCGCTTCGAGTTGGAGCTCGGTGGGTGCCGCGGGCGGCCGCATCTCCTCGATTGCCTTTTTGGGCCCGCGGGAGATAACATACTCCACATTGCGTATAGAGTCGGAAAGATTGCGTAAAGAGCCGAGAATATCTTTATGAAATTTAGTAGAGAGCCAATCGCGGGCAAATTGTGATGGCACACCAAGGTGCACCACGCCGTCGTCTACCCGTAGTATGTGTGTATCTTTAAACCAGGTATTAAAATTAGGCCGCGAGATAGAAATTTCAAGCTCCACTAATGCGTTTTCCCAAAGTTCTTTCGTGGTAGTCATACGGGTGTGCGGTACGACAAGGATACGCGAGCGAACCCAATGCGTCAAAAATCGTTCCATTACCTTTTTTGTGCACAAGTTGTGGAGAATTGGTGGATATCGTATAGTAGACAGATGTCGCAAACATACCAACCTAAAAAAAGAAAAAGAGCCCGCACGCACGGGTTTCTTAAGCGCTCCAAGAGCACCAGCGGCCGCAGGACCCTTGCTCGCCGCCGTCGCAAGGGGCGGGCGCGCATTGCAGTGTAAGGTTATAGTGGCACTATGCTCTCAAAACAGAGACGCTTACGTGCAAAAGAGGTGCAAACAGTGCTTAGAGAGGGCCGCTCTATGCGCTGCGGACCCTACCGGGCCAAATTCTTTGCCATAGAGGCGCCACTGCGTATTGCAGTAGTCGTTTCAAAAAAAGTGGCCCGTTTGTCAGTAGAAAGGAGCAAGCTGCGCCGCCAAGCGTACCAAGCCACTACCGCCCTCCCCTTACCCCACACGGGCCAAATAGTCTTATTTGTTGATCGTGTACAATCGTAATACATGTTCCAGACATACTTAGTTGAGCCGCTCTATAATATGTTTATATTCCTCATCGGCGTTATGCCGGGCGGCGATGTGGGGCTGGCTATTATCGCACTCACCCTTATGGTGCGTATTGTGTTTTACCCGGCATTTACCGCCTCTATCCGCACCCAAATGGGCATGCAGGCCGTGCAGGGCGAGCTTGATGAAATAAACAAACTATACAAAAACAATGCAGAGGAGCGCGGCCGGCGCACCATGGCCCTGTTTAAAGAGCACAAGGTCCGGCCTTTTGCCAGTATTGTTGCCCTTATGGTGCAAATACCCATCTTTCTCGCACTATACTTTACTTTTTTGCGGGAGGGGCTCCCCAACATATCGACCAACCTCCTCTACTCGTTCGTGCAGGTACCATCCACTATTAATGTAGAGTTTTTAGGAATACTCAACCTCCTTTCCGCGCACGTTATTCCTCTTGCTCTGGTGGTTGGCGGCTTGCAGTATTTGGTGGCGCGCTACTCTTTGGCGCGCGCACCACAGCCGAACGTGGCCAAAGAGCGCACTGCGGCGCACCATATGCAGCAGCGCATGCTGCTCTACTTTTTACCGGCGGTGATAGCGGTGGTTTCCTACACTCTGCCAGCGGCGGCGGGGCTCTACTTCACCGCCGGCAACCTTATTTCGCTCGGCCAGGAGTGGCTTATCAGGCGGAATGTTGGGGTTAAAACGCCATAACGTTGCAAAGAGCGGGTGCTCTGGGGTATGGTGTCCTCATGAGCTCTCAACTCCTTATCGAAACCGTTTCCACCCTCCTCTCGCTCCTGGGGCTTGATGTGGAAGATATAGCCGTGTCCGAGGGTCACCGCACCGTGGTTGCCGTGACCTCCAAGGACCACCAACACCTCATTGGGCCGCGCGGCGAGCACCTGCGCGCGCTCAACACCGTGGCGCGCCGACTGGTGGAGACAAAACACGGCGAGGGCGCGGCGGCTTTTCTTATAGACATCAACGGCTACCATGAAGAGAAAATGGAGGTGGTGCGCCAAAACGCGCGCATGCTGGCCCAGCGCGCGCGGCTTTTTAAACACGATGTAGAAATGGGCCCTATGAGCTCATACGAGCGTTTGGTTGTACACGAATTATTTGCAGACGACCCAGAGATAAAAACCGAGTCCGCGGGCGAAGGTAAGCACCGCCATGTGGTGCTGAAGTGCAGGTAGAGGTTTCGCAAAAAACAGGCGTGGGGGAGAGCGGGAATTTCCTGCTGATAAATTCCCTCGCCTCGGCGCCGTCGCGCCTCAGACTCTCCCCCACGCCTGTTTTTTGCTTTCTCTACTGCGTTAACCTAACTCCCCACAGGGCTTGGTTGCCTTGCGCGACAAACACCAGATAGCGGTCGTCCGACGATAGTGCAAAAGTTTCTATAGCCCCCACGACCCCGCCGTCTTTTGAGCCGGGCAGTGCCGCAAGGTTGCTCAAACCGGTAGACACGCTGAACGAAAGGACACTCTCCGCCACACTCCCCAACCCTTGGTGCCAGAGGTCAAGGTAGTTGCTTTGGGTAAACTGGAGCGGTGCGGCACAGTACAGCAGGTCGGTTTTTGCCGCGCTCCAGACGCATTTCTCCGGGAACGGGTCGAAGGAAAGCGCAATATCTGTCCCGCTTCCCACATTGCGCACATAGGTGGGGTGTACGTCTCCCGCCGCAGATGTTTTTTGATATACCACGTGAGAAAAGGTGTTGTCAGCCAGCGCGGTGAGCCCCGCCGCATACAAGAGCGGCACCACCGAGCCGCTTTTAACCCCGATAGAAAACAACATGCCTGGTACGCCGGCCGCAGATTTAGTCTGTACCAGTAAAGTGTTTAGCGAGGGCCACGAAAGCAAAAGCTCGGTAAGCGGAAGAGAAAATAACTTTTTACTGCCGGTGCCATCTGCTTTTGCGGTATACCCGTCGGCCCCACGTGCGGTAACAAGCAGGTACGCAACCTGTGTGCCGTCGGGCGAGGCGGCGATACTCGCTATGTTGTCCGGCAAAAACTGGATACGTATCGGTGCTGGTGTGCTTGAGGTGGTGGTTGCGGGCGGGAGCGACACATGCACGCTTTTGAGCACGCCGCTGTCAAAGTATTGGAAGACCACCCCCTCTCCCCCCTCGGTCCATAGTGTGCGCACCACACCGGGGATAGTGGTGTTTGACACGGCGCGCGGTACCGAGCCGGGCGAGTCGAGCGGGAGGTCGAATATATGCCCGTTGCTTGCGAGCACGTAGCGGGCCATGGTGGTGGTGGGGTGGAGTGTTTGAACCAAGGTGGCGCCAGCAACAGGTCCTGTGGCCACCAAAAATATCTTCTGTGTGCTCGCTTGGCCGGCGATGGGCTGCAGGTTGTTGGTGTCGCTGCCGCCACTGCCAGTGCCAACGGTAGAAACATTACTCCCGGTGCCAAAAGCCGGGCCGTTTGTGGATGTGGGGAGTGCGGCTGGCGCGCGGAAAAAGAAAAACCACGCGGCAAATACCAAAATACTGATGCCAACAACTCCCATCACTATTTGTGTTGCTTTGGTCATAATTTATTTTACACACTCATAAGTATCACGCGTAAAATTTTCCTCCACGGAAGAACCCTTTTTACTAACTGATCCAGCACACTTACTCGTAAAACTTTGCAGTAGCGCGCTACCGCTTTGGTCATTGCTTTTGATGGTTATAACCCCTGAACTTTCAACTGTTGTATTTGACGTGCTATTCGTTTGGGTAGCACTGGTGTTAGTTGTGGCCGCGCCACCCGCGTTACCAGAGGGGCCAAAGTTAAAGTTAAGCAGTTGAGGGTTGATGGTTTGTAATATAAGCACCGAAGAAATAAGTATCAAAAGCCCCCACAGTGCGCCACTAATTCGTTTACGGGCCTGCTCCTTTTTGTCGGCTATATCGGAAACCATGTAGGTAATACCGCCTATAACCAAAGCAAGCACCGCCACCAACCCACCGAGCGAAATAAGAATACGGAACACTCCGTTTAGCAAACTCCCAAAACTCCCCGGCTTCCCCGACTCGTCAATATTGCCCGGCAATGGCTCAAGCGGCGTGTAGCACAGCTCCCCCGCCGGCGTCCCCGGCGGGCAAGTGGTTCGTGTGGTTTGTGTGGAAGGCGCGGAAGGGGTAGAGGGTGTCTGAGGCACAGTAGTTATGTTGCCACTCCGGCTACATTGCAGGCTAGCGGGTCTAATAAGAAAGCCAGGCGTTTCTTCACAAGAATATCCTGAAGGCACGCCAGTACAGACCCAGGAACCACTAATAACCTTACAGTTGTTTGGTAGTGGAGGTTTTTCTGCTGGCGGTGTGCAAAGCCAATCCGAATCAACAAAACCGCTCTCTTTGCACGAAAAACTCATTTCCGCAGCGTAGAGTGGTAATGGAGATAAGATTCCTCCAGCAACAATGGCGAATGCCACAACTGCAAATAGGTTGATGAAAATATTTCTCATAAGCCAAAGAAGGAACTTAGGGTATTGCCAGTTTGCTCGCCAAAGACTATGCGGAGAGCCGTGGAGGCAGACTGCACAAACTTGCTCGGGTCGTTGTTTTGTAGTGTTACGCCAAGTATGGCGCTCCCTACCCCGCTCCCCGTTTGCCGGAGTGTCAAAAGCCCGCGCGCGCTGTCGGGCCCGCTGGTTGGCGTACCGTTAAGCGTCCAGGCGTAGGTAGCCGCGCCGCTTGCCACACTGTCGGTCGAAAAAAAGTACGGCACGGCCTGGAGAGTCAGCTCTTTGCTGCCAAGCGCAATGCCGCTTGGCACCGCCTGGCCGTATAGCACGCCTCTAAGCGGGTCGCGTGCATATAGTACGAGCTGCGGGTCCTCGGATGGGATTACTATCTCTGCGTGCCCGACTTTTACCTCGCTTAGGTATACATCCACCCCCACCGCCTCGGCGCTTCGCAGCTGCGAGCCGACAAAGGTAAAGGTGTCGCGCCCCTTGCCCGAGGATTGCGGCACCGGCTCGCCATTTTGCTGCCACTGAAAAGAAAGGTTGTTGGAAGAAATGGTAGTGCCGTTTGCCACCACCGTGGGGAATGCCGTTACGCTAACTTGAGAGCCGGCGCTGTAGAGGGCCTTACCGGCATAGCGTGGCGGCACCGAGGTGTCGGCCTCCCACAGCAAGTTTATTGCCGATGGTATAAAAACAAAGTCGCGCACAAAGGTGCCGTTGGTCGGCGAGTTTACCACCACGTGCACGCGGGTGGAGACCCCAAGCCCCCCGGCTGTAAAGGAAAAAACTCTCTCCCCCACGCCGGAAAGTGCCGTGGCGCCGTTTTTTTGCCAGGTAATGGTAGCGTTGCCAAGGAAGGTACCCACCCCTTGTACCTGTATCACCACCTGCTCCCCCGGGCCGGGCAACTCCGGCGCTATCACAAATTGTATGGGGTCCGGCTGGCTCCCAAGCGTTTGCGCGTGTACTGCCGCGCCAGCCGCCAAGGCGACACCGGCGAGAAACAGCGCGATTATTTTAGGTAGTCGCTTCATGTAATTGTGTTTCCTGCCCATCCGCTTTTTTATATGTTTGAACTGCCCGCTCCTCTTCCTTGACTTTTTTATACGCGCAGCGATAGGCAAGTATGGTCCAACTTGGTGCAAGGTTTATAAGCGGCAGAGCCTCTCCTAAATAAGTAGCAAAAACAGCGCCCGGGTAAAACATCTTGCCATGTATGAGAAGGGCTGTCAGCAAAACTCCGCCACCCAGGCCGATACAGACTTCAAATACGTAGCCCAGTATCATTCCAATTGGGATGGTTACAGTGCTTGCTAGCGTCCCTACTACCGGTATAGCTCCAATGCCAAAAATAATGCCCGAAAGCGCTAAACCAACCCCAATTTGCAAACCGTCGATAACAGCCCCTACGACTATGTACAGAAATCCTTTTTTTAATGCTTTGGCAAATAGCATATATGGTATTACGTCTGTTGGCGCTGTTTGCGCAGGGCGAGTACTTGGCTTGGGTCGGAGGTGATTATCTGGTCTTCAGTGTAGGAAGCGATGACTTTAATGGCCACGTGCTTCATGCCAGCAAAAAAGATACCCTCCCCTACGTCTGATTCTAGCAACAAATACTTTTCTTCGTCGGAGAGGTTAAAGGTTTTTTGGAGCGTGTCTATCGTGGTCGGCGACTGTTTAAGCAAGAGTTGGATAGATGAGTTGGTTATCATCGGCAAGCCGTACGGCGACTTTAAAAAGTCGTCCACGTCTTGCGTGATGGTCGCCAGCCCCAGGTAGTACTTGCGGCCGCGCTTGGCCATGCTGTAAAGGAAGGAGGCGGTGTCCTCCGACTTCATCATCCACCACGCCTCGTCTATAACGAGCAGGCGTTTTTTAAGGTTTTTGCGCACCGCGTTCCAAATGTAGTGGGTAATCAGGTACATCGCCACCGGCTTTAGGTCGTCTTCCATATCGCGGACGGAAAAGACGACAAACTTTTTGTTGAGGTCCACGTTGGTGGCGCGGTTGATAAAACCGGCCCACGTGCCCTTGGTGTACTTGGAGAGCCGCTGGACCAACGACTCGCTCCCCTGCATCCCCGAGAGCACCAGCTCAAAGTCGGAGAGGAGCGGCGGCTCCACCTGGGAAAAGTCGGAGTCCACGGTAATATCTTTAAGCGCGTAGGTCTCGGTAATCGCTTTGTCTATGAGCGCATCCTCCTCCGGGGTAAGGCCGCCGAGCATGATGCGGAACATCCCCACCAGCGCCACAATGTTGCTACGCAGGATGTCGGCGGGGTTTTCGTCTTCCCTCGGGGGGGCAAGGTCAAACGGGTTTATGTGGTGCTCGGAGTTGAGAGAAATGTTGAAGTACCGCCCGCCTACCGCTTGGGAGAGGAACTCATATTCCCGCTCCGGGTCTATCACTATTACCTCGGCATCAAACATCAACGTGCGCAAAATTTCAAGCTTGGTGGCATAGCTTTTGCCGGAGCCCGACTTGGCAAAGATAACCGAGTTGTAGTTTTCCAAAGAAAAGCGGTCAAACAACACCAAGGAGGCATTGTGTCGGTTGACGCCATAGAGTATCCCGCGGTCGGAGGTGAGGTCGAAGGAAACGAATGGAAAAATGGAGGAGAGCGGGCTGGAGTTGAGCTTGGAATTGACATTCAGCTCGTCCTTCCCCAACGGCAAGACCGACTTAAAGCCCTGCTCCTGCTGGAAGAGCGCCGGTTTTACATACACCAGGCGGCTCTCGAGCATCGACTTTATCTCGCTCTCCGTTTTGTCGAGCTCTTCTGTTGATGCACCGTATAGGGTGATGTACACGCCCACGTCAAAAATGCGTTCTTGCGCCTGCTGGAGCTGGTCGCGCAGGTCCTCCAGGTCGCGGTACGCGGTGTCGAGCATCGGGTCGCGGACCATGCCCTTTTCCTCCCGCGCCATAATCTGGCTTTGCACCTCGGCTACTTTTTTTTGAAACTTTTTGAGTATCTCGGCGGAGTCTATCGGGTGGATAAAAACAGAGATGTCGAGCACGCGGTCGAGATTGATAATGGGGGCAAACCACGAGTCGGTAAGCACCCGGGGGTAGGACATCACAAAAAAAGTGCGCGCAATTTTGTCGCCCAAGTTTATTTCGCGCGGGGTAATTTTGAGCGCGGAGGGCGCTATGACATCCTGGAGCTCCAAGACCCCCTGCTTGTATATCTGCTCGGGCATAATAGGCGCCACCGGGGTGGTTTGCGAGAGCTTTTTTGGTTTTAGAAAGTCGAGTAATGCCATACCGTTATTTATTTTACCGCTTCGGCCATCTTGGTGACTTGGAGCGGCTTCTCGAGCTCGCCGGGGTTGAATAGTTTGTAAAACAGCTCGATAACCTCCTCGGTGCCGAGCTTTACCACGCGCACGCCGGTGCGCACCAGCCCCTGCTCGATAACCGCCACGCGCTGCTCCAGCTGGGTGCGATACTGCTCAAACTGCAGATCGGTGGGGGCAACCGCACTGCTACCACCCGACGGCAAAAGCGAGGAGAGCGAGCCCATGACCCCGCCGCCGCGGACAAAGAGCGCCGGGTCGTACGGCACTACAATGAAGAAGTTTTTGGTCATGATGTTTGCCCGCTCGGTGAAGTCTTTTATAAAGGCGATGTACTCGCGTATCTGTATCTTCATCAGGTCGTCCAGCTCGGCGGCATAGCGCTCTTCGAGGAGCGCTATGTAGGGGCGGATGTCGAGCTCGCGGCTTTCGATAAAAAATTGCACGGTAAACTCCAGCGAGTTAAGAAAGTTTTGAAACTGGCTGACAATGGCCTGCTGCTCGTCTTGCGACTTAAGCGCCAGGTTTATTGATGAGGCCATAAGGAGCGCGCGCAGGCTCCCGTCTTTGAGTATCACCAAGCCATCCCGCACCTCTTTGAGTGGGACAAATTCCTGCGTACCTTTTGTTTTTACACCTCCTTCGTCCATAATTTGTATCTCAAATTTCAAACCCGGTGCGTACTTTGTTTTCCGTAACGCCCATGGTGGTACGGTCTTTGATGTTGAGCGACCACGCAAGGTCTTTGAGCCGGCTCTCCGACAGCTTGGGGACCGGCAATAGCGGTCCCGGCGGTTTGGCTGTGGCCCCAGCCGCTTCTCGCGCAGGGGCCGCGGTATGCGGCTTCCATAGGTACAGCTTGTTGCCCAAGAGATACCCAAAGGCGTGCTCCAAGACCACTATAAAGGGCCGGCCATTAACCTCGTAAAAGGCAAGCGCGGCCGCAAAAACCATAACCGGTATGATAAAAATCACCGCAAGCCAGAGCGGCAAGAGCGTAAAGAAAGCGAGAGAAAGTCCGCCGCCGCCGGCAAGGTAGATAAATTGTTTAAAGGTCAAAGGCCCAAAGATCTTGTCCTCGACCTCTATAAACTGCGGGACTTGGTACCGAGCCATCGCTCATAAGTATATCGCACCTTTTACTCTACCGGCTCGCGGTAGGGGTCGGCTTTGTAATTTTGCGGCTTGGGCGGCTGTTGGTTGCCGGTTGTTTGTTGTTTGTGGTCAGTGGTTGGTTGCGGTACCGGAGTCACGCTCGCTGTTTTTTGCGTGAGCATCAAGTCGGCCGAGTGCATCTCTGCTGGTTTTGGCGTAAGTAGTGGTGCCGTCACAGGGGCTGAAACTGGCGTGGGGGTTACTGGTGTAGAGGAAATCGGCGACACACTTCCCAACTCGGCCACTTTTTTCATAGAGTCGCGGATTTTTAAAAAAAGCATATCATTTACATCTCGGGCAACTGCGCCGGCTTTTGCTTGGTCAATTTGCAGGACCTCTGCCACGTGGGTGACAAAATCATTTGGCTTGGTAAAACCAATCATCACATCGACCGCCTCTGCCTCCAGCACTCCCATTTGGTCAATATGCAACGTGTGTTTGGCACCAATCTGGCGGATAATCGAATCCATATCTGCGCTATAAATAATATTTCGTATATCCTCCGGTAGCGACTCAAGCCGCCGTCCAACCTCTTCTGGTGTGTGTAATTCTCGTACCATAAATAAATTGTAACACTAGCTAAATAATCTCGGTACGCACCGGTGTTGCTGGGTTAGGAGTATTTTTCATCTCAACTTTTACCCGATACTCTCCGGCTGTCTTTGTGTCGCTTACCGCCGATGGTATTTTTTTAGTCTCATCAGCGAGCTTGTTCAGAGAATTTTTTACTTCTTGGAGGCGTGCGGCGTTTTGCCCGGCAATAACCCGATCTTTTTTGGAAAGGTCAGTATCACGGCTCTTGAAGTTTTCTGCGGCAACCTTATCGTTTATCTCTACAATCATTTCTTTTACAGATGCAGAATTTATCAGCGCTCTCTCGGCAGTATGTGCAGAAAGTTTTTCAAGAGATACCCCGCGCGCTTTAAGTTCTTCGCGCACCTTCTGCAGCTCGCGTACTATCTTTTGTGTTTGTTGGCGCGGAGCATCGCCTGATTGCTCGTGCCATACTTTTTCGAGATTCTCTTTTTGTTTATCGGAGATTTTGTCGAGTTCTTTAATAGCCGCCATTTGTTTCTCGCTTACGTGTTCAATCACACCGTTCAACTGCTTATAGTCCATCTGTCCTAACTGGTTTTTAGAAAGGTTCCTGATCCTCTCTTTGTCTCGCGGGGAGGGTGCGCGGCCCTTCGCTACAGCGTGAACCGTACTCGGGGCGCCCAAGTCAAGAGGGAGGGACCCGTACTTGGCGTAAGCCGCCCCGGCGGCAACCTCTGGGATCTTCGTAACACCCGGCACCGCGCGCACATCATAGGTCCTATTTTGGAGAAAGCTCCCCACCCCCGCAGCTCCGGCTCGGCTCAGTCGAGTAACTACTCCATCTGTCGCTGTGCTGGCCGAACCTAACCTCCTTAGGCCCCCTCCCACCGCTGTGCCAAAAGTAAGTCTGCCAAGCCCGGCCACTGCCCCAAGTCCTGCCCCAAATACTTTCCCTTGGAACGAGCGCGCCCAACCAGAACCGGCTTTCACTATCATGTCCGCGCCGGAGAGCGCTACGTACATCATCGCAATAACAAACCCCATGCGGATAGCCACGCTTGCTATTGCTACACCTACCGTTGCAACAAAGGACTCGTTGTTTGGCGTTTGGCCCGCCGCCCAGATACCATTGACCAAGTTGCCGCTTTGCGCCATTTCTTTCATAAATGTGGTAAGGATGAAGAACAAAAAGAGGTATATCGCCGGGTAGAACGAGTACTTAACAAGCGCCTCAAGCCACTGGTCGTACAGTTTTTTTGTGGCCGGCACATTGAGCGCGCGGCCAATGAGTGCAAGCGGCGCGGCGATGATAACGATCCACAGCCCGACCACCCGCATCACAAACTTTGCCCCCGCAAAGAGGAACGACCCCGCCAAGAGCGCAAACATAATCCCTACCGCCACATACACCAGCGATAGGGTGATAACTGTGTACAGAAACCCGTTGACCCCGCTGCCTGCTTCACTTTTGTTGTACAGCTGAAAACTTGGGGTATTAAAAATATTGTCAATGCGAACCGCGCTCATAATGCTATAGGTTAGGTCTTTGTATTGACCGCCGGCAAAGCTGGTGACCACATTGGGGCCCGGCAGGGTGTTGGTGCTGTTGCTTACCCCGATGGGGTGGTACTCTATGAGGTTGTAAAACTGTATTGCCAGCACATTGCCGCCATCTATCACCACCCGGGTGAGGAAGAAGCTAAAGTTGATAACCAATGCCACCACAATGACGCCGGCGAGCATCTTCATCGTGCCCCCGGTTTCGGCCTTGAGCATCACGGTAAAGGCGATGTAGATGAGGATAAATATGAATGCCATGTTGGCGAGGTCGCGCGTGGTTTCCCAGCTGGTGTTGAGGAAGCTTAGCGCATAGGCGGTGCTGTCGAGAGAAAGTTGCACGGCAAAGCTAAAAAAGTATGCGGCAATGTAGGCAAAGGAGCCAAAGAGCCCCACCATAACGTAGTAGACGATGTTGGAGATGCAGAAGGCGAACCAATTATTGCCGCTAAAATTCAAGCAGCCGGAATTGTCTTCTGTGCCAAAGTCGGTCTTAGCAGCTTTATTGGACTCCTGTGCCGCGGGGTTGGCTGTTGCAGTGGTGTTTGGGGTGGTGGATAGCGGGTCTGCTTTGCCCGCGGTGTTGACGGTTTGGGGGTCGGCAGGCTCAATCGCTTGTGTTAGGGAAATTGACTGCACCAGTGGCGAGAATGCGAGCACCACCATAATTCCCGTGAGCAAGGTTTTTGCCCCCATGCGCAAAATGTTTTTCTTTATGTTATAGGCCAAAGGCATAGCATTGTGTCAACTCCGCATTGGTTGCTTGGTTTTGTGCCGCCAGCTGTGCTTGCAGGGTGGTGCGGTCTTGGAGCGCGGTGGTAACGTCGTTTTGCGTAATGAGCTCGCCTAGGGCTTCTGCCGCGGCAAACTGGGCATCCGCCGCCCGCACCTCTTTGAGCGTGCGCGCGGCAAGTGCCGCGGTTTGTATCTCTTGCACCGCGACAATAGCGGCGTTAGCGCGGGTAATCCCCGTGTTGTATGAGGCAACCTGCACCTCCAGCGCTTGCACCGCCGCGTCTGCCGCCGCAACACCGGCGAGCGCCTGCGCTTGCTGCGATGCGGTCAGGCCGGTCGAGGAGGCGGCCGTGCTCCAGCAGTTTTGCAACCCCACCAGCTGTGCTTGGGCGTTTTGTATGTCGGCAATGCTTCCCTGCTTGGTGGTACCGTACTGCTGGGCCACCCCCACCGCGCTTTGGAGTTTGGTAAGGAGAGATTCCGCCGCAATTTGTGCTTGCACATCTTGCGCGCTCGAAAAGTTGCCCGCGTAGCCGTTTTGCCCGCTTAGGTTGGCAAGCCCCTGGTAGAGCACGCGGGTCATCAGCTGGTTGATGAGCGCGCTTATAATTTCGTCAAAATTGTCGGCAAGGTTGAGTGAGTCTATGTTGGTGCCAAGCGTTTTATGCAGCTCGGCCTCTATGGTTTGGCCGGGGGTCACTATCTTGCACGACGTTTGTTTGCCGTAGTTTGGAGTGCCTGGCACCGTGTTTATAGGGCCATCACATTTTTCCTGCGAGAGAAATCCGCCGGGAGATATTTTGAGTCCGGCATCCCTGCTGTCTTTAAGTATCTTATTGTTAAGCGCTATCTGCCCATACATGTACGCGCCGTAGGGGTTGTTGGTCGGCTCGGTGGTAACGGCCAAAAGTCCGCCCCACCCACCGCTTGAAAAGCCGTTGTTGAGAAAATCGTCCACATTGGTTACCGCCTTCGAGAGTGTGCAAGAGGTTGCGGCGGCATTGCTCCCGCTCCTTTGGTGTGCATAGCTCTGTGCTATGGCGATGCGCACCTGGAGCTTAAACGGACTGCACAAAAAGGCCAGGTCGCTCCCTTGGATAAACTCGCCCGCGGCCCTGTCGGCCACGTTGGTAAAAAATTGCTTGTAATCTTGTACAAACGCCGGCTTGCCGTCAAAGCCGGAGTTTATCCAGTCAACCACGCTCGCGGTTACCTGCTGTATCACCGAGCGGGCTATGCCTCGCGCAATGCAGTTAAGGAAGTTGTCCCGCACCGTGTTGGATGCGTCGACAGCATTTTGCACCGGCGCATTTACCGTCACCGCAACAAAACTAAGCGCCGCGCTTATGCCAGTACCCCCCACGGCGCCGCTTAGGAGCCCGGGCGTGCAGGCAATTGCTCCAGCCACCCCCGTCCCAACAAGTGTTTCAAGCAGCCCGGGTCCGCTTAGCCCTTTAGCGTTATTGAAGTATCCTGTCCCGTTGATGCCCACATTGTTTATTTGGTTTATAGGCGTCGGGGTAAAGGTTTTGGTGCTTCCCGTGCCGCCACCACTACCGTCTAGCCAGGTAACATCAGTGACGGTAGTGGTGGTAACGGTAATGGTAATTGGCGGCGACACTCCGCCCGTTGGCCCTCCTCCCGTGTATGTTGGTAGAGGGGTTTGTATATTGGCCGAGCCCCCTCCTCCTGCAGATATACTGTTTTGACCAAAGGGTGTTTGTTGGTTGCCGCCGCTCAAAGTGCCGGAGCCCGGAGTGCCCGTACTGCTTGCCGTGTTAAAAAAACCAAAATCTTCCGGTGTTTTTGGACCTTGGCCGAAGAACCAAAACCATACAAAAATGATAAGCCCCAGCACCACCAGAGCCCCCACGATGATAAAAATAAGTTTGCGTTTCATTGTGGCAATGGCAACAGCGCGCTCCAGGCAGCCCCCGGCTCGCTCTTGTCAAAAAGTATAGCGTTTTTGGCCAGTTGCTGTGCGATGTTTGTCAACACGCGCTCCGTTTCTTGCACCAAAGACTGGTAGAGCTGTATCCCGGAGAGCCCGCGCAAAGGGTCCCCTATCACCGCCGCCATGTCGGGGTAAGTTTCCGCCATGCGCGCGAAGTTGTTTACCACCTGCAAGTGCAGCGGCGCCAGCGTTTGCGGTACCAAAAGCGCCGCAAGCTCATCGGCTATCGCCTGATACTCGGCCCCAATGGCGGCAAGCGGCGCAAGCGGAGCCGGATCGTTACTGTCGGTGGCGCGCCCCACGGCAATCAAGGTGTCCACATAGCTCGCCTTGGGACGGTTTTGTACCACCGCGATAACCGCATTGCCGTAGGCGTGCAGTGTATCTGGCGTTGTGGATATTGGGTTTAGGTCGGCGGCCGTGTACACGCCGGCACCCCTGTTTTGGCTTACCTGCGAGAGAGCGTCGGCAATGAGCGCGTCTTGGGTGGGTATGTCGTCGCCAAGTCCCTGCGCCTTAGCGTCTGACAATTTTATAAAAAGACTGCGGCCTATGGTGTTGGTTAGGTTCTCGCTCTGCGCCGCCCCAAGGAGGTTTAAGACGCTGTCTTTGTTGGGGCTTTGCGGCAAGCCGGCACTGCTTTGTGCCTGTATGTCGTGCAAGGTTGTAAGCCAATTGTCTCCCGCCTGGTTGGTGGTAGATACGGCGACCCCTCCCGGCGCCTTTCCCGCATCTCTACCGGTTAGGTAGTCTGCCGCAAACACCAACCCTGCCGAAAGCGCCACTGCGCCCACCATGAATGCAAACTGCGCACTGGGCAGGTACTCCCGTATACTCATCATCGTTTAGTATACAAGAGATTCTGTACGGTATACTGTCTTTATGGTTTCTTTTAAGAAAATGTTTGTGCTCGCCGCACTTATTGGTGTAATGAGTGCTCCGCTTGTTGCATCGGCATTCGGTACTTCTTTCGGTGGGCGGATACTATCTGTTATTCCCTGCTCCGGCGGGATGCGTCACGTAACTATTATTCCGGCGGGTGTCTTCCCCATATCCTACATATGGACCCCGTTTACCATTACCTACTCGGTCGGAGCGCCACGGCGTCCGGGCCAGCAGATACTCGGAGTGGCGGACATCCCGTTTGTCTGTTTTGTAGGCGGTGGCGGATTCTTCTCCTCCCCAGTACCGCTCCACGGTTTGCGGATGCAGATAGTCGGCACCAGCCCCTAATCGCCGCCCGCCAGGTCTATGGCGCTTAAACGTACCCACTGCTCTAAATGCACATCCTCCGCCCGCGCTTTTTCCGATATTCCAATATTCTGCAGAATATGAGAATAGTTTTTGCCGAGCATGGGCTCGAGGTTGCGGGCAAGCAGTTTGCGTTTTTTTGCAAAACCCGCGCGCACCAGCGCAAAAAATCTCTCCTCTTGTTTTGCAGTAGCAAAATGTGCGCGTGAAATGTTTTTTATAACCAATACCGCGGAGTCTACAGCGGGCGGCGGGGCAAACGCGCCGCGCGGCACGGTGCAGACATAGGTTGGGTCGCCATACGCTTTTACGGAAAGAGAGAGTATTGACTCTTTTTTACTGCAAGCAATACGCTCGGCGACCTCTTTTTGCAGCAGCAGTACCATCTGCATGGGCTGGCGCGCTCCGGTCAGCAGTTTTTTTAACAGCGCGCCGGTGATGTAGTACGGGATGTTTGCCGCCACTTTGTATCCCAAAGGACCGTCCTTAGACACATCAAACTTTGCTATAGCAAAGCGGAGAATGTCACCTTCTACTATGTGTAACTTTTCCTCGCCTATTTCTTTTGAAAATTTTTCTTTCAAAACAGGGATAAGCCGGCGGTCTTTCTCTACCGCAACCACGGTTGCCCCACGCGCAAGTAGTTCGCGCGTTAATGCCCCTTCGCCCGGCCCAACCTCGAGCACCAAGTCGCCTGCCGCAAGCTCGGCCGCGTCGGCAATTTTTGCAAGGTAATGCTTCGAGTGTAAAAAGTGCTGTCCAAGCGATTTTTTCTTTTCCATAGGGTACTGGTAGTTAATGTAGACGAACTAATCGAGATAGATTGTCTTGCCCAGGCGCTCTGGTGCCTCCAGTTCAAGCAGGTGCTCGGGGATGTCGGAAAGAAACTGCGAGGGCAGAGTGGCCTGCTTAGAGCCAAAAATAGTGCGGTAGGCGGCATAGGTCAAGTACACTTCGAGCTTGGCGCGCGTAAGCGCCACATACATAAGCCGCCGCTCCTCCTCTTTGTCGGCACCCTCGTCAGCTTCCCTTGCATAGGGGAAGAGTCCTTCCTCAAGCCCGGTGATAAACACCACGGGGAACTCAAGACCCTTGGCTGCATGCACGGTCATAAGCCGCACGGCATTTTTTTCTTCTTTTAGCTCGTCTTGGTCGCTCGCAAGCGCCGCATACTCCAACAATGATTCAACCCCCTCTAAGTTAGTGAGTACTCGCCCCGAGCCCGTCGAGGGGTCGTAGCGCGCCGCAAGCGAGGCTAGCTCGCGCACATTTTCCAACCGCTCGACGCCCTCCAATTTGTCGTCTTTGAGCATGCATTCGATGCCGCTCTCCACAACCACGTATTGCACCAGTTTAGACGGCGGCAATTTTTTGGCGGCGTCTTTTATGCGCGCAAGCAGTGCACGAAATGCCGCAACCTTATCGCGCATAGCGCCGCCGAGCTCCCCTTCTCTCCCCGTAAGTATTTTTAAGAGTGTGACCTTCCCTATCCCGCGCGCAGGGACATTGGCCACCCGCGCAATGTCGGGCCGGGTGTCGTAGAGCGCGGCGCGGACAAGTGCAAGCACATCTTTAACTTCCTTGCGCTCAAAAAAGCGCGTCCCCACCACTTGGTAGGGTACCTCGGCCGCAAGAAATGCTTCTTCCAGCGCACGCGACTGGAAGTTAGCGCGGTACAGTATGGCGCAGTCTCTTGGTTGGCGACCGAGCGCCACATGCTCCAAAACTTTCCGCACGACAAATGCGGCTTCGTCCACCTCGTCAAACGCCTGGTAGAGCGACAGCTCCTTGCCATCCTGGTTTTTGGTAAACAAGTTTTTTTCTTGGCGGAATACATTTTTAGCTATCACGTCATTTGCCGCGGCAAGAATATTTTTGGTCGAGCGATAATTTTCTTCGAGCAGGACAATGCGCGCACCCGGATAGGTCTTTTCGAACTCGAGCATGTTTGCTATCTTGGCGCCGCGCCAGCTGTAAATGGTCTGGTCGATGTCGCCCACCGCGCATATATTTTTTTGCGGGCCCACCAACAACCCTGCCAATTGCGCCTGCACGTGGTTGGTGTCCTGGTACTCATCTATATGCACATAGCGCCAGCGCGCAAGGTAGCGTTCTCGCGCGGCAGTATCTGTACGCAAAAAATGCATGGCGCGCAGAAGCAGGTCGTCGAAGTCCAGCGCGCCTTCGGCGCGCAGCGACTTTTCATAAGTAAGCCATGCGAGCGAAATCGCGCGGTCGCGTCCGTTCGGTGCATCCTCGGCGCACGCGTCGGCAGTTACCCCATCTCCTTTGTGGCGAGACATAAACGAAAGTGCCGCACGCGCATCGATGTCTTCCACGCCAACGCTCTTGAGCGCCGCCTTCATCGCGCGCAACGAGTCGGCTCGGTCGTATATTGCCGGCGCGCGGGCAAACCCAAGCGCCTTGGCATTTTCTTTTATAATAGCGAGCCCCAGTGAGTGGAAGGTGGACACAAACGGCGTGTTAAGGCGACGCCCTGAAGAGCCCTTGCCTCCCGCGTCGCCTTGGGTCTGCAACAAATGCATCACACGCTCCCGCATCTCCCGCGCCGCCTTGTTGGTAAAGGTAACCGCCAAAACCTCCTCGGGGGCGGTTCCGCCCCGCACTATCTCCAGTATCCGGTGGGTAATAACCTTGGTTTTTCCCGCTCCGGCTCCTGCAAGTATAAGAAGCGGTCCTTCTGTGTGGAGCACTGCCACTCTTTGAACATCATTGAGATTTCCTAAATGTTCCGACACCCACCTATAGTATGGCAAATCGCTGTCCACACCAGGTTCACAACGTAGTTGACGGCAAGTGCTATGGCAGTATAGTGGATAAGTACAGGGTCAGGCCGTTGTGAAAATGGCTCTGTTAAGCCACCGATTGGAAAAAACGACCATGGCTTGCTCGATTTAGGCTTATAAACTCCCCTAAAACAGACCCTTCTCCTGCGGTTGAGCCGTATTCTGCAGAGAAGGCTAAAAAGCCGTTATTTCACAAGCTCTTCATAGAGGTTGCTCCTGTTCTTTTATCTATTACGCCTCTTTTTATACCCGCAGGCATCCTCTCCTTCTTTCACGGATTGTTTGCGCCACCCGCACAAGCGGCGGCTACCCAAGCATTAGCACTCAACTCCCAAACACTTCCCCTACTTGCACCGGCGATAAACCTCGACCCAAACCCAGCAAAAGGAGGCGGCGGCATCACCGTGGTTGACGGCACGGCGCTTTTGCCGGCAGAAGGTCCGTCAGGCACCGCAGCCGACATAGAAGAGTGGCCGACCTCCTCGCAGGTGTCGGTGTATACCGTGCGGCCAGGCGACACCCTGTCGCAGATTGCAGAGATGTACAACGTTTCCATCAACACCATCATTTGGTCAAACGACATTGCGGGTGGGGTGATCCGCCCCGGCGACAGTTTGGTAATACTCCCTATCACGGGAATCAAACACACGGTGACCAAGGGTGAAACACTTTCCTCAGTAGCTAAAAAGTTTAATAGCGATGCTACCGAAATCGCCCAGTACAACGGTCTTGAGGCGGGTGCGCCGCTTGCGGTGGGGGCCTCTATAATCATCCCCCATGGTGAGATAGCTGCAGCCCCCGCTCCCGCCAAGAGTACTAAAACAAAAGTTCCTTCCGCACCGCTGCATGACGCGGGCGGGCCCGACCTCGGCGGCTACTGGGTCTTGCCTATTGCAAGCGGCATTGTCACCCAAGGGCTCCACGGCTACAATGGCGTTGACATCGGCGCGCCAAAAGGAACCGATATTTATGCTGCGGCTGGCGGCATTGTGCTGGTTGCACGCTCTAGCGGATGGAACGGCGGCTACGGCATCTACCTGGTTATCCAGCACGACAACGGCACGCAAACACTCTACTCGCACGCAAGCAAGATACTGGTCTCCGCGGGAGACCGTGTCGCGCAAGGACAAACTATAGCGCTGGTCGGCGCAACCGGCCTTGCAACCGGCAACCACCTCCACTTCGAAGTCCGTGGCGCCAAAAACCCGCTCGGCAACTTACCAGTCGGCACGCGGTAGTAACCCTCTCTAGAAAAAACCGCCGGCCCCAAAAGGCCGGCGGTTTTTATAAGACTATCTTCAGGATAGGAGTCCTGCTATTTCTTAACTTTCCCCAACACATAGATTGTGCGGAGGACGTTAGAAGGGTCGGATTGAACATGCAGAATCGTGTATTTTCCAGTCTTCAATAGGGTATTAACTTTATTAGGACCGTTTCTGTCAGTCTCGGTAACTATTTCGTAAATCACACGGCTCTTGTGCCAGGCCACAACAGAAACAACAATGGCCGCAAAGCTCAGGATTAAAGGTGTGTACTGTAGAATGCTTCCACCCATTGTGATTATGCGATTTATCAGTTCGTATTCCAAAATATAGACTTATTATAGCCTTTTCTATAAGGTTATTCTATGGAAGACGACGAGATGAAAAAACGATATAGGCAACATGTTGATTCGATAATCAAAAGAGCCCAACTGGTAGCATTTGAAAACTATACACAAATGTTCCCTTGGTTTATCCGAGCTTTAAGATTGTCTAGAATCCCTTTCTTAAAGAGAAATCATTTTTGGGTCGGAGTGCTCCAGTTAGGCATGTTGAGGAACCTTCCTCGGTTTCAAGGCTGGCTTAGAGAAACACGAGTAAAGTTAGAGGGCGATGTACTCGGTGCTAAAGAGAGGGAGCATTTAGAACACGTCGCTCTCATTCAACAAGAGTGGATAAGGATATACCAGACCATCATTGACGGAGTTGTGTGGCGTGTTTTAAATTTTAATCGGCCAGTACTTCGTTTGTTGTCGGAGAATGAGGGTCCAGGACATATCCACCCTCCCTACGCTGATATTTTAAGAAAGTTTATTGACAGCTCTGACACAGTCCTAATCAATGACCTGTCCAGGTATCTTCGCATTGGTGATTTAACAAGGGTCACCAAAGAAGGAAAGATACTTTTATATGAGCTTAAGAAAAGTGGCCGTGTTGTTAGTGGTATGTCGGACATCTTCAAAGAGGCGAGAAAGCATGGCTCAGGCAGTATAAGTAAACAAAGGCATAGACACTGGACAGCTCAAATGAGCATAGCCAGTCAATCAATAAACATCCCTGTTATTTCTGGGGACATGGTTAGAGAGGATCACCGAGCCGACATAGTTGATTCTAGTATAAAAATCTTCCATCATTTCAAAGCTATAAAAGATCTTATCAAAAAAGCAGACAGAACTGGATTTGAACAAAAAGAAGTTGAGGAAGGTTACTTCATCGAGGTTACTGCATTCGATACGATACTTGCTTCGGTCAAGGAAGATGATGTAGAAAAAAATCCGATGATGCAAAGGAAACTTCATGCTGAAGAACAAAGACCGGAGTGGCTTAAAGCTAAAGCGGCACGGACCATAGATTTATCCAGTCTTGAGTCTTTTGTGTATGAAGGAACTCAGTTTCCAAGAAATTTCACTCCCCAGTCTGTGTTGCCTTTTTCATCAAGAAACTGTGTCCGTCTAATGATGGGACATCTAGAGATAAGGGTTTACTACAACATAGAGTTTTTAAAAAAACGACTCCAAGAGAGGGGTTGGCAAGTTAGAGAAGTAGAGCGTCTCGCGGAGCCGATGAGAGAAAGGACGCTCACTGGCGAGTTTCTACCCGAGCTACCGAGTGAAGATTTTCTCGATTTGTCTAAACGGGATGGCGACGGAGAGTATCATACAATCGTCCCCCTAACTCTTATTTTGATTGCTCTTTCCTCTTACTATGCAACAGACTTTCTTCTGAATGCTATAGAAGACGGCTTCGAAAGAAGCAGAATCGAAAGACCTTCGGGCAGACAAGTCACGATTAACTTTACTCAGGAGCATGCAGTTTTGGTGTAAGTGGTGCTGTATGCCCCCACGTTCACGTCTCGTGAATGTTTGGTGCCTAGTTGGTGGTATCTACCATCTCTCAAACCAAGGTTTTCGGGACGCAAAGGATCAACTAATGATTCCCTTGTTCCATGACAAGACAAATTCTGGGTGGAACTTGTGGCCAGACACCATCATCTTTGCGATTGTCTCAAATGAAAAAAATTCCACCCTCTCAACTTCTGTGGGGTCTAGGGTAAACGGACCGTTGTGATGAGTTCTGTATATCCACAGTTCTGTCTCTCGCGTAACAGATGGCTTCCAAGCCGGATAGGTGTAGTTTTCTTCGGTTACAAACTCAATATCTATTTTGACTCCAAGCTCCTCAAATAACTCTCTTTCTGCAGAGGCCTTCTCGGCTTCTCCAGGGTCAATACCACCACCAGCAGAAAAATCCCAGTGTGATGGAAACGAGTCATCATGAGCGGCGCGCAACTGTAGAGCCAACTCGCCCTTATCATTGAAAACCATTATTGCTGAGCTTTTCTTATGTTCTATCATGAATATCACTCTACATCAGTACTTTAAGAGATGAAACGTTATTTGTGAGGTGAAACTCATTTATGCTTTGTGCCCTCGGTACTGGAGCGCCTCTAGCACGTGCGGCTCTAAAATCTCCGGAGCTCCCTCGATGTCTGCTATGGTGCGCGCCACTTTTATCACTCGGTGGAAGGCGCGCGGAGACAGGCTCAATCGCTCGCCCGCTTTTTCTAGCGTGGAGCGCACCTCGGGTGCCAATGGCACCAGCAGGTCGAGCTCGCGAGGCGATAGGTCGCTGTTCATCTTTCCTTTGGTATTAAATCTTTTTTCCTGCGCGGCGCGCGCTTTTTGTACCTGTGCCCGTGCCTTTTTTGTCTCACTCCCCTCTTTGTTGCGGTACCCCAGCGTGCGCAACTCCACCGGCCCCATGGTAACCCACAGGTCTACACGGTCGGCTATGGGGCCGGAGATTTTGCGGCGATAGCGCTCAAGACTCATAGGGGTACAGATGCACGAGAGGTTTGGGTGCCCCCAGTTGCCGCAGGGGCACGGATTCATTGCCGCCACCAGGCAAAACCGAGCGGGGAATATTGCCGAGCCGCGCGCGCGAGCAACCGATATTACCCTGTCCTCCAGCGGCTGGCGCAGCGCCTCGATGACCCTCCGGTCAAACTCGGGGAACTCGTCCAGAAACAAAACTCCTCGGTGCGCCAGCGTGGCCTCGCCCGGGCGCGGGGTGGCGCCGCCGCCAACTATAGAAACGTAGGAGGAGGTGTGATGCGGCGCGCGCATAGGCGGCATGGTCAAAAGTTTGCCGCGCAGAGTGCCGGCAACCGAGTGTATACTGTTGACCTCGAGCATTTCCTCAAAAGTGAGCGGCGGCAAGACAGAGGCAAGCGCGCGCGCAAGCATGGTTTTGCCGGTACCGGGCGGCCCCTGGAGTCCCAGGTTGTGCCCGCCGGCCGCGGCTATCACCGCCGCGCGCTTGGCGCTTTCCTGCCCGCGGATGTCTTCAAACGCGAATTGCGTTTCTGTTTCACCCGGCTCCAGCTTGGTTTGCGGAGTGGGGGTAAGGTTCGACCTTGGAGAGCCTTGGTGTAAGGTCGAACCTTTGGCGCTCGTTTTTTTAGTATCCAAATGCTCAACCACTTCGCGCAAGGTGGAAACACCAAACACGGTGATGCCGGGCACCAGCGCGGCCTCGTCGGCGTTTTCTTTCGGGACAAATACTTGCCGCTTACCCAACCGCTTTGCCTCTGCCACTAACGGCAAAATGCCGCGCACGCCGCACACTTCGCCCTTAAGCGAAAGCTCGCCGACAAAAAGACACCGCTCGGGGTCAAAGCGTATGTCTCCCGCCGCCAGGAGGTAGGAGAGTGCAATAGGCAGGTCAAACATCGGCCCCTCTTTTTTTAGGTCGGCGGGCGCTAGCGAAATGACTATCTTTTGGTTGCGGCTCTTAGGCGAGTCAAAGCCGGCATGTTTTATTGCCGCGGCCACCCGGTCGCGGCTTTCTTCTACCGCTTTGTCGGGGAGCCCCACCAGGGTAAAAGCGTGGAGACCGCGCGAGAGGTCTGTCTCTACTGACACCAGGTAGGGAGTCAGCGCCAGCGTTTCGGCCCCGTAGACGCGTGCATACTGCATCGCGCTATAGTACGCATGAGCGCCATTTAGGCAAGTCTGGCCGGTTAGAGCCCTTTCTCCTGTGACAGGTGCTTGAGGCAGGTGCGCGCGGCAGGGTTGGCCATGAGCCGCGCCTCTTCTATTTCTTCGTCATCCACCTCGCAACGGCCGTAGGTGCCGTCTTCTATCTTTTTTAGTGCACGTTTAACATTGTTGTAGCGAATTTCCAGCTCGTCTACTATGGCGCGGTTCTCGTTGTACTCTTCTATTTTGTCCGCAGACTCGTTTGGGTCGGCCATAGGGGCCATAACATCCATGTTCTTCTCGGTCGCTTCCCAGTCATTGGGGTTTGCGGGGTTTTGCCAGCCAATGCCTCTAAGCTCCCTTTCCACCACCCCAAACTCCTCTTCAAGTTTTTTTTTATACTGCGCGGTGTTGTGTGATGTCATATAGAAATAGTATCAAGCCGCACAGAGAGCGCAACTGGGAGGATTTGCGGTTAGTGTGGCGTGGTTACCGGACCGGTGCGTTTGAAATGCGGCTGACAATCTCGCGCAGGGTGTACTCGTTGGTGGTGATAAGCAGGGTCGAGCGGTCAAGGAAGGTCCACAGCAAGAGTATGTCGCCGTACTCGTTTTTTATCACGCGCGCGTCGTGGTTTTCAACCACGACGTCGGTAAACCCGGTGACGATAGCCCTCTGCTCTGGGGTAGAGGTTGCCAAACCCTCTTCCGGGATGTGCGGCCGCGGCGTGCGGGTAAAGAGGGGTGCCAGGTCGCTTTGCATGGTTGCCTCCCACCCCAACATCCCGGCAAAGGCCTGTTCGTACGAGTCAACCGTGAGCATAAGAAACGCTTGGTGGTCGTCAAACACGTGCGCGCCAAACAAGTATGGCGCCGGCTCCACAGTGCGCACCAGTTCTTGTGGCGCGGTGGGCCCCAAAAGCGCCAAAAGTTTTTGTGCGTCTATAAGCGTGTACACCGCGACGCCGTCGGCATTGGTCGACATGGTGGCGGGATATATGCGCTCGATAAGTCCGAGCGAGAGCGCGACATTTTTGCGCATATCGTTGAACGCGCCCATGGCTATGGGGCGGGTAAAATCCGCTTCTGCAAAAGCAATCCCCCTGGTGTCGTCAACCAGTATAAAAGGCGCATCAGCCGCTGTGTTTGGCGGGACGCTTGGCACGGGCCGTAAAAAAAAGTACGCCAGCAGACCCGCCGCCGCCGCGAAAAAAAACACGCCACCCATAACCATGGCCAACCGGCCCCCAAGCCAATTGAGCCATTCGGTAGCCGGCGCGATGCTTGAAGCTTCGGGTGCCGCGTGCGGCGTGTGCGAGCGGCGTATCGCCTCTGCCGCGGCAATAGACACCACCGAGAGGTTTTTATTTTGCACCAAACTTTCTATGTCGCCCTGGTAGGTCTCAATCGGCCGCACCGCCGACTCTTCTTTTTTTTGTGGAACCGACTCTGCAGAACCCCCCGGAGCAAAAGTCCTCGGTGTCCTCGCGTTGCCTTCGGCAACGCTTGCGCCAGACTTTTGCTCCGGGGGGTTCTGCGCCGTGCCGCCCAGTTTTGCCGAAGTCTCCTGCTCAAGCAAAATGCCGGCGTTTACACGCTCGGTACTGGCCGGCACGGCGCCTTCTTTTTTAGGCAGCAGAACGCTTTTAGGGTCTATGAGGAGGCCCCGCTCGCCGCTCGCCGCTGTGTCTTTGTCCGTTTCCATTAGGGTTTTGTGAGGGTTTGAGCCCGTGGCGTGTCGCGAAGTCCGGGTCAACCGCTTTTATCGAAAGGTTGATGCGGCCTTTCTCATCTATCTCCTTTATCATAACCCGCACTTTGTCCCCCACTTTTAAAGCGTCGCCGATTTTGTCGACACGAAACGGCGCAACTTCAGACACATGCACCAACCCCTCGGCATCTTTGCCGGGGCCAATACGCACAAACGCGCCAAAGTCCATAAGCCGTGTTACCTCGCCCTCGTACACTTCTCCCGCAAGATATTCTTTTACCACGGCCTCTATCATTTCTTTTGCTTTCTTCGCGGTGCCGTTTTTGCCGGTGATAAACACGCTGCCGTCGTCTTCAATAGTAATGTCCTCCACGCCCGTGGCGTCTTTGATGCCGTTTATGGTTTTGCCGCCGCCGCCTATAACCAGGCCGATTTGCTCTTGCTTGACCCTCATGGTTATTATTTCCGGTGCGCGCGGCGAAAGTTGTGCGCGCGGTGCAGTTATTTCTTTTTCTATCACCGAAAGTATTTCCAGCCGCGCTTTTTTTGCCTGCATAAACGCTTCCGAAAGTGCCGCAAGCGGCACCCCCGCCACCTTGACGTCCATCTGTACGGCGGTGACACCGTCACGAGTGCCGGCAACTTTAAAATCCATGTCGCCGTGGTGGTCTTCTGGCCCTTGGATGTCGGTAAGCACTTTATAGGCGCCGGCTTTAGCGTCCGACATCATGCCCATGGCGATCCCGGCAACCGGTTTGGTAATGGGGACGCCCGCATCCATAAGCGCCAGGGTGCCTGCACACACCGAGGCCATTGAGGTTGAGCCGTTAGAGGCGAGACTTTCGCACACAATGCGTATCGTGTACGGGAAGAGGTCTTTTGCAGGGATGACCGCGCGCAATGCTTTTTCGGCCAACGCACCGTGCCCTATCATGCGCCGATTCATGCCGCCCATCCGACCTGTCTCTCCCACTGAAAATGGCGGAAAGTTGTAGTGCAACATAAAACGCTTGGAGCCGTCCCGGGTTTCAATGGTGTCGACCACTTGCGCCTCGCCGGGGCCGCCCAGGGTGAGTGCGCCGAGTACGTGCGTGGCACCTCGGTAAAACAGGCCGGTCCCGTGTATCACCGGTGAAATACCGCCGGCTTTTGCATAGAGCGGGCGTATTTCGTCAAACGCGCGACCGTCGACGCGCTTACCTTCCTTTAGGGCCAGGTCGTGCACATACTCATCGAGCCGCTGCTCAAAGTAGGCATCTATCTGTCCGCCAGCAATATCGGGGATTTTTTCTGCGGCCTTCACTACCCACTCCTTTTTCATCGCGCCTATGTCGTCTTTGCCAAAAAGCCCGCCATGAATTGCCAGTATTGGCTCGACAATCTCGGCGAATGCATCGGTTATTTCCGGGCCGTTTTCTTGCTGTTCAAAGACCGCTTTTGCCACCCCGCGCTCTTTAATTATTTCTTTCTGCCAATCCTGTATCTTTTCTATCTCTTGCAATGAGCGCGCCAATGCCCGTTCAAGCACATCCTCTCCCACCTCGCGCGCACCAACCTCTAGCATGTTAATAAGCCCGTCTTTGCCGCAGGCGGTCAGGTCCATGCGAGCCTTGGGCGGGAGGTCCTCATCGCGTTGCCGGTAGGTCGGGTAGACAATGAAATCATCCTCACTGTTACTTTGAGCAGAGTTGACGGGCTCTTCAAGGCCAAGGCGCACGGCAGAGACAGGGCCATGCCACGGTATGTTAGAGGTCGAAAGTGCGAGAGAAGCGGCTATAACCGCAAGCACATCGGTGTCATACTCTTCTATGGCAAGCACGGAGAGGATCACCTGCACCTCGCGCTTGAGCCCTTTGGGAAAGAGCGGGCGTATGGTGCGGTCGACAATGCGGCCGGAAAGCACCGCCTCGTCGCTGGGGCGCCCTTCGCGCCGCATAAAGCGGCTGCCGAGTATAGCCCCCGCAGCGTAAAATTTTTCTTCATACTCGACCGAGAGCGGAAAGTAGTCTAGTGTCGTTTCCTTAGTGCCCATGACCGCGGTGGCCAACACGGCGGAGTTGCCGTAGCGCACCAAGACCGAGCCGTTTGCCTGGTCGGCCCAGTCGTTAAACTCGGCGGTTACTGTTTTGCCGCCGATGTCTATCGAATATGTTTTGCTTTGCATTTTGAAACTGTAGCAAAAAAACAGCGTGGGGGCGAGGATGCCATGCCCTCGCTTGGCACTATATTTCTCCGGACATTTTTATTGCCGGGTCTTCGTCGTCACCAAAGGTACCGGGTGTTTCGGTGGTGTCGGGCGAGACGTCGGCGCTCTGCGCACGATCGTCGGAGCCGCTGCGGAAAGATGGGATAAACCGTCCGCCGCCGCGGTAACCTATGAGATAGTTTTTTGGATTGTCGCACAGGTCGGTAAAGTCGTCGACCGCTTCGCGCAGTTGCCCGCTTGAAGATTTGCCAAACGCAATGACCTCCACTTGGCAGCCTTCGGTAAACCGCAGGTACTCCACCAGGGGGACAAAGTCACCGTCGCCCGTTGCCAAAATCACCGTGTCGAGTTTGTTGGCCATGGCAATGGCGTCTATAGCCATGCCGATGTCCCAGTCTGCCTTTTTGGCGCCGCCGGCAAAAATGCGGATATCTTTTATTTTGGTTTCGATACCGAGTTTGTTGAGCGCTTCGAAAAAGCCCTTCTCGTCTTCCGACTCGGTGCGTATCACGTATGCCACCGCGCGGATAAGCTGGCGGCCGGCAAGCGCGTCTTTGACCACCTGGCCAAAGTTTACCTTTGCCTTATAAAGGTTTTTTGCGCTGTGGTAGAGGTTTTGCGTGTCTATAAAAATGCCGACACGCTGGCTTTTATGTTTGATGATAGCCATATAAATGAATGAACGTACTTATAAAAAGTGCACTAAAGTACAGAACGGTTGAAGGAAGCTCCTTCAGTATATACGACGCACGAAGAAAAAGGGTGTTACAAAAAAGAAAAAGTGTTTACTTCTTGAGGCCGAGCTTCTTTACCAGGGCGCTGTAGCGGCGCTTGTGGTTGCCCTCGAGATACTTCAAATGGGTGCGGCGGTCCGCAACCATTTGCAAAAGCCCGCGGCGGCTGTGCTTGTCCTTGGTGTGCTTCTTCAAATGCGAGGCGAGCTCATCTATACTCTTGGTCAAAAGAGCGACCTGCACCTCGGCCGAGCCGGTATCCCCCTCGTGGATACCCACCTCTTTCATAGTCTTGGCCTTTTTCTGCTTCGTAAGCATATATAAATGCAGGGCCATACCAGCGCCCTGCTCCAAACACCATATCACAGTGCCCCTTACTTTGCAAGGGGTTTGGTTATGGTATGTGAGAGTGTAGCGATATTGTGCGACGCCTCTGCTACAATAGGCAGAGTATGGCATCACAAGATCTCAGGGTGCTCAAGACCGAGTTTTTGGAATATTTAGAGATAGAGCGCGGCCGGAGTGTCAAAACGGTCGCGAGTTACGACCGCTACCTCACGCGTTTTTTTTCCCATGCAAAAGTAAGCTCTCCTGCCCGCATAACCGAGCCCGCGGTGCGCGAGTTTAGGCTCCACCTCAACCGCGCCCCCTCCGCCAAGGCTTCCGCGGGCCAGGCAGGCCTTAAGTTAATAACTGTAAACTACTACCTTATAGCTCTGCGCGCGTTCCTTAAGTTTTTGCGCAAGCGGGGTATCGAGTCGCTCAACCCCGAGCGCATAGAGCTTGCCAAGGTCGGCGGGCGCGACCTCGACCTCATTTCCTCGGCCGAGCTTGAGCGCCTTATGCAGGGGCCCTCGGGCGGCTCGCTCCCGGCTTTGCGCGACAAGGCAATTTTGGAGCTCTTCTTCTCTACCGGGTTGCGCGTTTCGGAGCTGTGCGGGCTCAACCGCGACCTCGACCTCACGCGCGACGAGTTTTCCGTGCGCGGCAAGGGCGAGAAGGTGCGCGTGGTCTTCCTCTCCCCCGTGGCCAAGGCGGCCATCAAAAACTACCTTGCCAGACGCGCCGACATGGACGAGGCGTTGTTTGTGCAGATGGGCAGGTCCGCCAAAAGCGCAAAAGACTTGCGGCTTACCCCGCGCAGTATTGAAAGGATGGTTAAGCACTACGCAATAAAGGCCGGTATCAACCGCAAAGTGACCCCGCATGTTATCCGCCACTCATTTGCCACCGACCTGCTCGAAAATGGGGCCGATTTGCGTAGCGTACAGGCTCTGCTCGGCCACCAAAACATTGCAACCACCCAGGTCTACACCCACGTTACCGACAAGCACCACCGCGAGGTGCACCAGGCCTTCCATGGCAAGAGGAGGAAGTAGCAACCTCTAGCCCGGCAAGGTTAAACCTTGCCGGGCTAAAAATTAGAACGAGAAGTTAAACAGCGCCGCGGCGGCCGCGCCAATGGTGCCGGTGAGGTACTGCCACACCCCTCCTATAAACGACGTGTCAGAAGGGGGTGCCACAGTAACCGTTGCTTTCGGCGTGAGTATCATGTCGTAGTCTTTAAACTCCATTTCGACGCTCTTGAGCGCGGTCATCTCCCAGTGTACACCGGTAAATCGAGGAACGTAGTCGTCCAAACTCGACGACGTAAGGTACCCCTTGCTATACCCAACCTGAATCGCCTTTGCAAACATCGGTAAGATGTCTTTATCGATGGTTATCCACTGCATATCCCAGGCGCTCTGGCTCCCGTAGAAGTCACTGCTGGGAAGGCGATACAACAGTGCGCCGGTGCCTCCGTCTTTTTTGAGCTGGTACGAAATTGTGCGGTAGCGATTGTCATACAGTTTAATGATGAAGTAGACCCACTCCCCATACCCAGGCGAGTTTGGGTTTGAGTTAACCAGTCTAAGATTTGCCTGCGCGTGCGCTCCCCCATTTCCTGGGCCGCCCTGCTCGGCCTTCGTCAACCGGAACGACATGGTGTAGTGCACCGACGCAAGTTGTGAAATAGGGATATCGTCTTCTTCATGCGTCTTGGGTGCCAGACTAAGGAATCCCTTTACGGGTGACACTGTTCCCAGACGTTGTATATGCGAACCCCAATCGATGGAATTCAGGCCGAGAAGCACGTAGTCGCCGGGGCCTAGTACTACCCGCTTCCCCGGTGTTTTGTACTCCACCGCTCCATTTGCGAGCACGGTCTTTGGAGTTGTCGAGGAAAAAGGATACTGTGAACCCCACTGGCCCACTGACCATTCGAGTTTTGAGTTGTTGTTATTCCCGAACGGATATAGGTTTGAAGTGGTAAAGCTCAATACGCTTTCCGGAGACCGGACACTGAAACCGCTCTGGTATGTCGGGTCGTGGATAACCGAACGCGGCATGGACACCGTGGTGTTTGATACCGTAACACTCCTCACGGCGCTCCATCGCGTGTTTCCTGCCGCGTCACGGGCGACCGCTCTGATGTCGTGCGCGCCGTCGGCGACGGTGGTTGAGTCCCACGAAATGGAGTAGGGAACGGCGGTATCCTCTGCTCCGACGTTCTGGCCGTCTACCTTGAACTTTACGCCGACGACGCCGACATTATCCGACGCGTTTGCCGAGATGGTGACGGTGCTAGAGACAGTCGAGCTTGCCGCGGGAGCGGTGAGTGAGACGGTGGGTTTTGTGGTGTCGCCTCCGGTGGTGACATCCACGTTTGCATCACAGGTTGCACTGCCACCCGTGCCCGTGACGGTGGCCGTGTAGGTGGTGGTTTGTGTGGGAGACACACTCTTAGAACCTGCAGCTATTGGTGTCATGGTACCGACACTATGGTCGATGGTGCCAGTAGTTGCATTAGTGGTAGTCCAGGAGAGCGTGGATGAGTTGCCTAGGGTGATGGTGGTGGGAGAAGTGGAGAGGGAGCAGGAGGGGGTTGAGGGAGGCGGCGCGACCAACGTGAACGTCTTCGGATTGTTCTTGAGGAGTGTGTTGTTGTGTATATTGGCGCCTTTGGCATCAATACCGTAGACATAAAGCGTGTGCGGTGTGCCGTCCCAGTATTCTTCCGGGATTTTGAATGAGTACCAATGATTGTATGATGTTTCTCCTTCAGTAATATCCTTACGGTTTTTGTTCGCTATGGCGGCGCCAAGGAATTTTCCTACACCTTCCTTACCGTCGAGGTAGACATGCACAGATATTGCATTGTCTGGTTCATCGGGGTCGTACGCCCAGCCGTGTGCAGCACCCCCCCATATGTTGCCTGCATAGCCGACAGGAGGGGTATTGACGGCCACTTGGTTCGGGCCGACAACTGCGCCTACTTGCGAAGTGTTTGAGGAATCAGTTATCACTGTAGCGGCCGATTGCCGGTTTAGAAGCACCGAGCCGTCTATCGGTATATCAGCTTCTCCTTCTTCCAGCAGGTCGTTCAAGAAAACGGTGTCTAAGAATATAGCGTCGTCCAGCGAGCTGTCGGAGCCGCCGGCACTGCCGACCGTAGCGCTCCCTCCTGCCTGGCCGCGGAGCGCTGTGGAGACGTTGGCAACCGTTTCCGCACTGGCACCAAAGGAGG